>NZ_JBLWEM020000018.1:0-27435 GCF_048287365.2 Candidatus Electronema sp. JC
AGGAAGCGGAAAAACAAGTCATATCGAAAGACTTAATTTGACATTCAGGCAAAGGTTATCGGCATTAGTCAGAAAGACATTGTCATTTTCGAGAAGTATTGAGAATTTGACAGCATCTGTTTGGAGATTTATTCATCACCATAATGATAGTATTTTATTTAATTAATCACTTATGGTTCACATTTACCAAATTGACCGCCTCATTTCTTTCTCGCGCTGTCCAGTATTAAACTCTGGCCACTCAGTGTTTAAAATGGACGGCTCAGTTTCTTTCATCGAGACCGTCGAGTTAAAAAATGGCCGCCCAATTCATCAAAATGCGCCTCGCATCTGTTCCGCTGGCTGGCCTGCTTATTCCCATGAAGCCTCAATGCGCAAATGAGAACGTTTCTCAAAATAAACAGTTGATTGCTGCCCTTACATCGCCAGCATAACTCTGTTATGCTAAGAGTCAAGAAATATTTTTGTGTCCGCGAAAAATAGGGCGGCGAGTGGCACATCATCTTGAGCTGAGACGACTTGCGTGTTATACTGGCTGCTCGATAACAGGAGCAAAAAATGGAATCAAAACAAGCCATGCCAAGTCCCGAAACCATCCTCAAAAGCACCTTCGGCTACGACACGTTCCGCCCCTTGCAGCGCGAAGTCATCGGCAATGTGCTGGCGCGGCACGACAGCTTGGCCATCATGCCGACTGGCGGCGGCAAATCGCTCTGCTACCAGATTCCGGCCCTGCTCTTTGACGGCCTGACGGTCGTGGTCTCGCCGCTCATCGCCCTGATGAAAGACCAAGTTGAGCAGCTGCGGGCCGCAGGAGTTCCGGCCCTGTTCCTCAACAGCACCCTGTCGCCCGAAGCCTACAGCGAAAACATGGCCAGCGTCCGGCGCGGCCAGGCCAAACTGCTCTATGTCGCGCCGGAAAGCCTGCTGTCCCAGCGCGTCCTCAGCCTGCTGGCCGAGGTGCAGGTGGACTGCCTGACTATTGACGAGGCCCACTGCATCTCCGAGTGGGGGCACGACTTTCGGCCTGAATACCGCCAGCTGGCTGACGCGCGCCGCCGCTGGCCAGAAGCGGTCTGCCTCGCCCTGACTGCGACCGCCACCCCGCGTGTCCGTGCCGACATCAGCAGCAGCCTGAGCTTGCAAGGCTCGAACGAGTTTGTCGCCAGCTTCAATCGCGAGAACCTCTTCATTGAAGTCGCGCCCAAACGGGACGGCGCGGCCCAGCTCACGCGCTTCCTCGAACGCTTCAAGGAGCAGTCCGGCATCATCTACTGCTTCTCGCGCCGCCAGGTGGATGAACTGAGCGCATATCTCGCCCAGCGCGGACACGTCGCGCTTCCTTATCACGCCGGATTGGACAGCGAAACCCGCAGCCGCAATCAGGAAGCCTTCATCCGCGACGATGTGCAGATCATGGTGGCGACGATTGCCTTTGGCATGGGCATCAACAAGCCGAATGTGCGCTTTGTTGTCCATTACGATCTGCCCAAAAGCATTGAAGGATATTATCAGGAAATTGGCCGCGCTGGCCGCGACGGCTTGCCCGCGCACTGCCTGCTGCTCTACAGCTACGGCGATGCCGCCAAGCTGAAATATTTTATCAACCAGAAGGAAGGCGACGAGCGCAAGGCCGCTGTCCAGCAGCTGGATGCGATTGTCCGCTATGCCGAAGACCGGCGCAGCTGCCGCCGCCAGCCGCTGCTGGCCTATTTCGGCGAGCAGTTTTTGCACGAAAACTGCGGTACTTGCGACAACTGCACCGCCGAAGCCCCGGTGTTGGAAGACATCACCATCCCGGCGCAGAAGTTTCTGTCCTGCGTTTTCCGCGTCGGCGAGCGTTTCGGCGCGGCGCATGTGGCTGATGTGCTGCTCGGCTCAAAGAATGAAAAGATACTGCGCTTCGGGCATGAGCAGCTCTCGACCTACGGCATCGGCAAGGAATTGAGCCAGAAGCAGTGGCTGCACTTGGCCCGCCAGCTTGTTCAGATGGGCTATCTCCAGCAGGATGAGGAACACCGCACCTTGAGCCTGACTGAAACCGCCCGCGAGGCATTGAAAAGCCGGGCCAAGTTCTTCGGCCAGCTGCCTTCGACAAGCTCAGGCACCATTTCTGCCCGCTCCACCGGCAGCAGGCAGATGCTTGAACACGACCAAGCCCTCTTCGCCCTGCTGCGCAGCAAGCGCAAAGAGCTGGCCGATGCCGACGGCGTGCCGCCCTATGTCATCTTCTCAGACCGGACGCTGGTTGAGATGGCTGCCTATTATCCGCAGTCGCGTGAGTCGCTGCTGGGGATTTCGGGAGTCGGGCAGGTGAAGCTGGAGAAATTTGGCGATGCGTTCTTGGGTGTGATCAAGCCATATTGTCAAGAGCGCAATCTGCCGGAAACAGCCCGCGCAACCGCTCCGGCGAAAGCCGCCCGAAAGGTTGAAGCGGGTACGGGAATGCGCACCACGCTGATCGGCGAGGCATACAATGATGGCACTTCCATCGAAAGCCTGATGGAGCAGCATCAGGTGAAGGCAGCTACGATCCTCAATCACTTGACCAAGTACGCCTTGGCTGGCAATCAGTTGCGAAACGTGGAGGAGTTGCAGGCGTTCGTATCCGCATCGCCGGAAGATCGTCAAGCCGCCTTGGCCGCGTTCGAGGAATTGGGGGCGGAATATCTCAAACCGGCTTTCGACCGGTTAGACGGGCGGGTCAGCTACGATGACTTGAAAATCCTGCGTTTGAGCTGTCTGGCGCGGTGATTTCTGAAAAATCATACGAAAATCAGCCAGGCAGAATTCATGCAGGAATTCTGTGATTTCAGGCCGAGATGCCGTCTTGGAAGAATGCGGGCTGATAACGGGCCACGCCTTCTAAGATTCCGGCGCTGTAGCAGCCGTTCATCCCCAGCCAGCCGCCGGCAAGGTGCAGTTTGTCCGCATTGCCTGCCGCCATCGCCATCGCCGCCGCCTTCTCGGCCACATCCTGCCGGGCGTTGGCCACCAGCACCGCCGGAATCTCGCTGGCCAGCACCGCAAGGTCGTTGCCGCTGTCCCCGGCGAACAGCACCTCGTCCACGCTGAAGCCCATTCTCCGGCGGAGAAACTGCACCGCAAGATACTTGTCCGCGCTGGCAGGCAGGATGTCGAGCAGATCGGCACCGGTGATCTCATCATGGCTCCAGATCAGCGAAACCCTGATCGCCCGCTGCTGGAAAATCGCGGCCAAGGCGGCGGCCAGCTGCTCCCGGCAGGCGGTCGGCTCAACATAATAGCTGAGTTTGAAACGCGCCTGGCGGTCTTCCTCTTGCAGCCGGAGGCCGGGCAGGCCGGTGAGCAGACGGGCCAGCGCAGCGCTGTCCAACTGCCGCCAGTCCTGGCCGATCAGCTCCTCCCATGCCGTGTCCCGCCGCCATGCCCCCTGCTCTCTGGCAAAAATGGCCGTGCCAATATCCGCGACCAGCATGTCCGGGACAGGCACTTCATATTCGGCGATAGCCTCCTCAGCCAGCGGCAGGCTGCGGCCAGTCACGTAGGCCAGCTGCACCCGGCTGTCCGTCGTGAGCACTGAGAAAAGCCGCCGCGCTCCCGGCGATTCAGGCTGCGGCCCGTTGGGCAGCAGCGTCCGGTCCATGTCGGTGCATAAAAGCAGCCTCATGCTTTTTCCTCCTGTCTCACTCGTTCAGGAAGCCGTAATGCTCAATGGCCTCAAGGATGCCGTCAGCGTAAGATTTTTTGGCGAAGTAAATATTTTCCGCAGCGGTCAGCCCGGACAGCTCCTCATGGTGCCGGTTGGCGACCACCACCGCCTTGGTGTTGCCGCGCATCATGTCCTCGTCCGCGCCGGAGCCGCCTGCCACCAGAATGTTTTCCAGCGGAATTTCGAGACGATGGGAAACCCAGCGCAGGGCAAGCCCCTTGGAGGCCCGCACCGGCACAATGTCCAAATACTGACCAAAGGCGAGGCTGGCACTGACGCTCTGGTCGTGCTTGCGCAGATGCGCGTTCAGCTCCTCCATTGACGGCGCCTTCGCCTCATCATAGTAATACGAGACTTTGAATTCGCCCTGCATCTCCTCCGGCTGCGGGCTGAGGCCCGGCACATCCGCCAGCAGCCGCCGCACAGTCTGCGGTGTCCAGAGATAATCCAGATGCCTGCGCCAGTTCTCGTCAGAAATCAGGCTGCGTCCATAAAAAATGGCTGTGCCCAAGCTGCTGATGAGGACATCGGGCAGGGGAATGCCGTTTTTGACCATCATTGCCAAGGCCGAATCCCGCGAGCGGCCTGTGGCGATGCCGAAAATCATATTTTTCCGCCTGCTTTTGAGCAGGGCCATCAGCTCCTTGCGTCCGGCCGCGCTGCCGATCAAATTTTGATCCAAATCCGAGAACACCGCTTTGGCCGCCGCCTTGAGCCTGCTGCCGTCGAGCCGCCCGCGCTGCTCAATGTCCGCCCGCTTCCGGGCCAGCGGCGCAATCCGCTTCAGATATTTCTTGACATGGGCCTGCCAGGAGTAATGCTTCCGCACCCCTTCCAAGCCGTTGCGCTGCAAGGATTTCCACAGCTCGCGGTCCGTCAGCAGCCGGGTCAGCTGGCGGGTCAGCTGCTCCTCGTCCAAGGGATCGAAGAGCAGGCCGTTTTTGCAGTTTTCAACAATATCTGACGGCCCGCCGTTTTTCGTCGCCAGCAGAGGACAGCCTGTGGCCGCCGCCTCCAGCAGGGTCAGGCCGAACGGCTCGGTCAGGGCAGGATTGACAAAAACTCCGCCGGACTGCGCGCAGAGCCGGTAGATGTCGGCCACCTCGTCGGCCCGGTGGTGCTTGGGCAGGGCGATTTTTCCGTAAAGATTGTAAAAGTCCGTCAGCAGCAGCAGCTCCTGAATCACTTGCTGCGAGCCTTTGTCCATCTCCCTGATGTCGTTGCGGTTGCCCGCCACAATCACTAAATTGGCCAGCTCCTGAAGGCGGCGCGACTTGCCGTAGGCATGAACCAGGGTTTTGATGTTTTTCCGCTCGTCTGGCCGCGACAGCGCAAGGATGAACGGCTTTTTCCGGTCGCGGAAAAAAGGGCGGAGGGCCTTCTGGAACGGGGCGGAAAAATCCGGGCCGGGCGGATGAAACTGAGTCATGTCCGCGCCCGGCGGAATGACAACCATGTTTTCAGGCTGGTAGAAGTCGTACAGCTCATACTGATCCTCAATCTCGTTGCGGGTGCTGGTGACGACCATGCTTGCCGCTGCCAGCACCTCCTCCTCGGCTTCGATGCGGCGGGACATGTTGTAGCGGGATTCGATCTCCTCCCGCTCCATGCCGGAGGCCAGCAGGCGCAGCTTCTTGTCCCGGCCCAAGGAATGGCCGGTGTGCACCAAAGGAATGCCGGTCAGATTGGAGAGGCGGCAGCCGACGTAGCCCGCGTCGGCGTAATGAGAATGGAGGATGTCCGGAAAGCGGCCGCTGCTTCTGAAATGATTGAGCAGGTTGTCGGCAAAGGTGTCGAGGAGCGGCCACAGCTCCTCCTTGCGGACATAGCCAGCCGCGCCGGTGTCAATCCGAACGATCCGCGCCGAGCCGTCGAGCCGCTCCTCCGGCAGGGCGTAGTCATCGCTGACCGTCTCGTCCTCCACCCGCTGGGTGATCAGTTCCACTTGGCCCGCGCTGTCATGCCTGCCCAAAGCGCAGGCCAGATCGCGCACATAACGGGTCTGGCCGCCGGTGTCCGGGTCCCGGCCCAGCTCCAGATCGTTGCCCCGGATCAGACCGTGAATGCTGATCAGAGCGATATGCAGCCCCTCATTTTCTTGCGCCGCCATGCAGTCCGTCCTTTTCTGAAATTTTTGAGACAAGGCATGTCAGCAGCTCGCTCGCCAACAGCCGCCCCGCTTCTGCATAACAGAAAATGCGCGGTCTGTCAAAAGGAAGCCGCTTCCGGCGCGGCAGGCTGCCTCTTTCACCGCCGCCGCGTCAAAAAATTGGAGGAGGATTTCTCTTTTTTCTTGACAGCAGACCCTGTTTGCTGGTATTGACAAGCTGCTTCACATGGCGTAATATGCCCCTGCCTAATGCAGGGGGGGCTGCGGCAGACAGCCTGCGGCCTTGAAAAGAAAAAACGGAAAATTTTGCAGGCACGTAGCTCAGTGGGAGAGCGCTACCCTGACACGGTAGAAGTCGGCGGTTCGAAACCGCCCGTGCCTACCAATTTTTAAGCACAGGGCATAAAGGCTAAAGGTCAGATGACGCAGCGTCTGGCTTTTTAGCCTTTCCTTTTTTGCACCTCATTTTCACGCTGTTATCGGCAGAAAGCATGACCTCAATTGCAGTCTCCATATCCGGCGGCGAAGCGAAGAGCTTCCCGGCAGGCATTGCCGCCCAGGACGCGCTCAAGGAATTAGTCTCCGGCAAGCAGCGCAAGCAGGCCGTGGCCGTGCGCTGCAACGGCAAATTAGCTGACTTGTCCGCGCCGCTGCGCGAGGATGCCGCGCTGGAGCTGATCACCGCCGAGTCTGAGGACGGGCTGCATATTCTGCGGCATTCGGCGGCGCACATCATGGCGCAGGCGGTTAAGGAGCTGTTTGGGCAGAAGGTACAAGTGACCATTGGCCCGGCTATTGAGGACGGCTATTATTACGATTTCGACCGCCAGCCCGCCTTCTCGCCCGACGACTTCGCGGCGATTGAGGAGAAGATGGCGGCCATCGTCAAGGCGGCCCAGCCCTTCTCGCGCCGGGAGCTGCCGATTGCCGAGGCGATAGATTTCTTCACACAGCAGGGCGAGACCTACAAGGTTGAGCTGATTAGAGATTTGGAAGTAAAGGGCGAAACAACGGTTTCTCTCTATCAGCAGGGCGAGTTCATTGACCTCTGCCGGGGGCCGCATATCCCAGACACCTCGTGGCTGAAGAGCTTCAAGCTGCTGCGCGTGGCCGGTTCCTACTGGCGGGGCGATGAAAAGAATTCCATGCTGACGCGCATCTACGGCACGGCCTTCTTTGACGCGAAAGAGCTGAAGCAGTATCTGGAGCGAATTGAAGAGGCCAAACGGCGCGACCACCGCAGGTTGGGCAAGGAGCTGAAGCTCTTCACGATTCAGGATGAAATCGGGCCGGGCCTGATTCTCTGGCAGCCGCGCGGCGCATTGCTGCGGCGGCTGATTGAGGACTACTGGAAAGATGCCCATTACCAAAACGGCTACCAGCTCCTCTACACTCCGCATATCGCCCGCCAAGATTTGTGGAAGACCTCCGGCCATTTGGATTTCTACGCCGAAAACATGTATTCGGCGATGGACATTGACGAGGTGGCTTATCAGCTCAAGCCGATGAATTGCCCCTTCCACATCGGGGTATATAAATCCGAGCCGCACAGCTACCGTGAGTTTCCCATTCGCTGGTGCGAGCTGGGCACAGTCTATCGCTATGAGCGGGCTGGTGCTTTGCACGGCCTGATGCGGGTGCGCGGCTTCACCCAGGATGATGCCCACATCTTCTGCCGCCCTGATCAGCTCGAAGAGGAAATCTTCAACATCATTGACCTGAACCTGCACGTCCTCAAGACCTTCGGCTTCAGCGAGTATGATGTCTATCTCTCGACCCGTCCCGCCAAATATGTCGGCAGCGACGAAAACTGGGAGCTGGCCACGCGGGCGCTCCAGCAGGCGATGGACAAGAAAGGGCTGGCCTATTCGGTTGATCCCGGCGAGGGCGTGTTCTACGGCCCGAAGATCGACATCAAGATCAAAGATCAGCTTGGTCGCTCGTGGCAGTGTTCCACCATTCAGGTGGACTTCAACCTGCCGGAACGCTTCAGCATGAGCTATGCCGGGCAGGACGGCGCAGAGCATCAGCCGATCATGATCCACCGCGCTTTGATGGGTTCGCTGGAGCGCTTCATCGGCGTGCTGATTGAGCACTACGCCGGAGCCTTCCCGCTCTGGCTGGCCCCGGAGCAGGCTAGGATCCTCAACATCACCGACAGCCAGGGCGAATACTGCGGCAAGGTGCTGACCGAGCTGCGCAAAGCAGGCATCCGCGCCGAGGCCGACCTGCGCAACGAGAAGCTCAATTACAAAATCCGGGAGGCGCAGCTGATGAAGGTGCCGTATATGCTGATCGTCGGCGACCGGGAGATGCAGGACGGCATGATCACGGTGCGCAAGCGCAGCGGTGAGAACCTGCCGCCCATGTCACCGCAGGAGTTCTCGGCCTTGGTGCGCCGGGAATGCGAAGAACGAGCAGTCTGACAGACGGAGATAATGGACAAAAGGAAAGGCAGAAAAGATTCGCAGCGTCAGGAAGTCAGGGTAAAAACAAACGAGGACATCCGCTATCCTGAAGTCCGCCTGCTCGGCGACGACGGCGAGCAGATCGGCATTGTCTCCTCCTCGCGGGCGCGGCAGATCGCCGAGGAGCAGGGCATGGACTTAGTTGAAATTTCCGACAAGGCCAAGCCGCCGGTCTGCCGGGTGATGAATTTTGACAAATACCGCTACGAGCTGAAGAAGAAGCAGCAGGAAGCGAAGAAAAAGCAGACGGTGATTGAGACCAAGGAAGTGAAGTTCCGGCCAAAAACCGAAGAGCACGACTTGGATTTCAAGATCAAGAACATCCTGAAATTTGTTGAAAAGAAAAACAAGGTCAAAGTGACCATGCAGTTCCGGGGCCGGGAGATTGTTCACGCCCAGACCGTGGGCATGGAAGCGATCAGGCGCATCGCCGACGCGCTGCGCGAGCACTGCGTCATCATCCAGGAGCCGACCATGGAAGGCCGGTTCATGATCATGTTTGTCGGGCCGAAACCCTGAGCACAGTTGCAGCAGAACCAGAAATCAGCGCGGGCTGCGGCCCTGCGCCAGCAAGGAGAATCATCATGCCTAAAATGAAAACCCACCGGGGCGCGGCGAAACGGTTCAAACTGACCGCCACAGGCAAAGTCCGCCACGGCAAAGCCTTCGGCTCCCACATCCTGACCTCAAAAAGCACGAAGCGGAAGCGGCGGATCCGGCAGAACGGCATCTTGGCCGCAGTGGACACCGGCAATGTGCGGCGGATGCTGCCCTATCTGTAAACAGCTTGCAGGAATTTTCAGCAACACAATAACGGAGTGCAATCACCATGCCACGCGCCACACGCGGGTTCAAAGCCCGCCGCAGAAGAAATAAAGTTCTGACTTTGGCTAAAGGATTCCGGGGCGGCAGAAGCCGTCTGTTCCGCACCGCCGCCGAGGCCGTTGACCGCGCCCTTTGCTACGCCTACCGCGACCGGCGCACCAACAAGCGCAATTTCCGCGCCCTGTGGATCACCCGCATCAGCGCCGCTGCCAAGGCCAACGGCATCAGCTACAGCAAGCTGATCAACGGCCTGAGCAAGGCCAGCATTGAGCTGGACCGCAAGGTGCTGTCCAATCTGGCCATTGTTGATCCTGCCGCCTTCAGCGCGGTGGTGAAGCAGGCCGCTGCCAAGCTCGCCGTCTGATGGAAGAGACGCTGCGGCAGCTGCGGGCCGAGGCGGAAGCCGGGCTGGCTTCCGTCGGCAGTCTGGCTGATCTGGAGGAATTCCGGGTCAAGTATTTAGGCCGCAAGGGCCTGCTGGCCAACGCCATGAAACAGCTCGGCCAAGCCGGGCCGGAAGAGCGGCCCCGGCTCGGCCAGCTTGCCAACACGGTCAAGCAGGAGCTGGAGGGCCTGTTTCAGGCAAAAAAAGAGGCCCTTGAAGCCGGTGCCGGAACGGTCAGGCAGCAGCTTGACCTCAGCCTGCCGGGCCGTTTCATTCCCTCCGGCAAGCTCCATCCCGTCACGCAGGTGATGGAGGAAATCTGCGCCGTTTTCGAGAGGATGGGCTTTGCCGTGGCTGAAGGCCCGGACGTTGAGACCGACCATTACAACTTCGAGGCTCTCAACATTCCGGCGCATCATCCGGCCAGAGACATGCACGACACCTTCTATGTCTCTGATTCCATTCTGCTCCGCACCCACACCTCGCCGATGCAGGCGCGGATCATGGAGAAGCAGGAGCCGCCTCTGCGCTACATTGCGCCGGGCAAGGTCTATCGCTGCGATTCCGACATCACCCACACCCCGATGTTCCATCAGGTCGAGGGCTTCTTGGTGGACCGCCAAGTTTCCTTCGCCGATCTGAAAGGGGTGCTGACGCTTTTCACCCGCCGTATTTTTCAGGGCGACCTGCCCTTGCGCTTCCGGCCCAGCTTTTTTCCCTTCACTGAACCCAGCGCGGAAGTTGATATTGCCTGCGTGATCTGCAAGGGCAGCGGCTGCCGGGTTTGTAAACAGACTGGCTGGCTGGAGATTCTCGGCGCGGGCATGATTGATCCGGCAGTGATGAAGATGGTCGGCTATGACCCGGAGCAGTTCTCCGGCTTCGCCTTCGGCCTCGGCGTGGAGCGCATCGCCATGCTCAAATACGGCATTGACGACATTCGCCTGTATTACGAGAACGATTTGCGCTTTCTGAGGCAGTTCTGAGCAATTCTTTCTTGGAGACATTGCTGTGGCAGAAAGAAAAAATATCTTGGCAAAAGTTCATGCGGCTGCAAGTTTCTTGGCACTGTTGATGATCGCCGTTTTTTTTCTGTCAACAATTTCAGTTGAACTGTTTGGTTCGCATGACGCTGTTGCCGCTCTGAAGGCGTTGATTGTCATGCCCGGTCTCTTCATCCTTGTTCCGGCCATTGCGGCAACAGGCGGCAGCGGTTTTCAGCTCGCGAAGCTGCGGACGGGAAGTCTTGTTGTGGCCAAGAAAAAAAGAATGCCTTTCATAGCTGCAAACGGCTTGCTGATTCTAATTCCATGCGCCATTGTTCTGAACCGTTTGGCTGCTGCTGGTTCGTTTGACACCACTTTCTATGCAGTGCAGGCTCTTGAGCTGGCTGCTGGCTTCATAAACATCATTCTGATCGGCATGAATATTCGCGACGGTTTGAGGCTGACCGGACGTTTGCGTGCTGCAATTCACTGATTGTCACAAGAGAGATTGATCCGTTTGCTGATTGAGCTGCCGCAATATCAGGTGTTTTTGCTGAAGCAATACTGCGAGGAAGCGCAGGTCAGCGAGGCGGAAGCAGTTAAGCAGGCTGTGACGCAGTTTTTGGCGCGAACAGCACAAAAATCTCATCGCACGTTGCGGAAGCATCCAGCTTTCGGGCTTTGGCGGGACAGGCAGCAAAATGCTTTGGCCTATCAAGAGGATCTGCGTGACGAATGGTCGTTATGAGAATCGCGATGTTCGACACAATATAGCCTACGCATTGAATAGGCGGATGATGGATATCAGCAGGTTTACATCAGCCTGATCACATTTCCCCCAAGCTCCGACGGTGTGCGGATTCCATACTAACATGATCAGCGCAGCAAGAATTTTATGAAATTCACCCTTAGCTGGCTTGGCCAATATCTTTCTCTTGACGGTCTATCCGCAGCACAGCTTGCCGACCGCCTGACCATGCTCGGCTTGGAGGTGGAGGCGGTGCAGGAGCTGCACGCCAGGCTGGACTCGGTCAAGACCGCCAAGGTGCTGTCTGTGCGCAAGCATCCTGACGCAGACCGGCTCACCCTCTGCGAAGTGGAGGTCGGCGATAAAGTGCTGCCCATCGTCTGCGGCGCGCCCAATGTCAGGCCCGGTTTGGTCACAGCCATTGCCCTGCCCGGCGCGAAGCTGCCCGGCGGCATGGAGATCAAAAAAGCCAAGGTGCGCGGCCAGGTCTCCGAAGGAATGCTCTGCTCGCTCAAGGAGCTGGGCATCAGCGAGGCTGGCTCCGGCATTGTTGAGCTTGATCCCGTGCTGGCCTCCGGCCTGCCCTTGGCCGAGGCGTTGGAGCTGCGCGACACGATGATTGAGGTTGATCTCACCCCTAACCGCGCCGACTGCGCCAGCGTACTCGGCATCGCCCGCGAGGTGGCGGGTTTCAGCGGCCAGCAGGTGCGCCGTCCGGTGCAAAGTCTGCCCGCGTTCGCGCCGCAGGCGGAGTTCAGCGTCCGCATCGCCGAGCCGGAGCTGTGCCCGCGCTACGCCGCCCGCCGTCTCAGCGGCGTGACGGTCAAACCCTCGCCGTGGTGGCTCCAGCGGCTGCTGCTGGCGGTGGGGATGCGCCCGATCAACAACATCGTGGATATCACCAATTTTGTCATGCTCGAATACGGCCAGCCGCTCCATGCCTTTGATTATGCGAAGATTGCAGGCAAGGCCATCGTGGTGCGGCGGCCGCAGGCAGGCGAGACGAAATTCACCACATTAGACAACACCGAACGCAGCCTTGAGCCGGACACGCTGATGATCTGCGACTCGGACAAGCCGGTGGCGGTGGCCGGAGTCATGGGCGGGCTGAATTCGGAAGTGGACGACGCGACCACGGAAATCCTGCTCGAATCCGCCTGCTTCAACCCGGTCTCTGTCCGCCGGACAGCACGGCGGCTGAATCTGACCTCAGAAGCCTCCTACCGTTTTGAGCGCGGCGTGAACCCGGAAGGCGTGACTGAGGCTCTGGAGCGGGCGGCGCAGCTCATCTGCGAGCTGGCCGGGGCGACAACGGCGGAAGGCATTGACCTTTATCCGGGAAAAAAAGAGCCGCTTCAGCTTGAGCTGCGGGTTAAACGGGTGAACAGCCTGCTTGGCACCGCCCTCAGCGGCGACGAGATTGCCGCCTGTTTGCGCGGGATTGATTTTCCTGTGACTGAGGAAGGCGAAGTCCTCAAAGTGACGGTGCCTGCCTTCCGCATGGACATTGAGCGCGAGGTGGATCTGATCGAGGAAGTTGCCCGCTTGGTCGGCTACAATCAAATTCCGGTCACGCTGCCGGTGATTGCGATGGACTGCCCGCAGCCAGAGCCGCTGCGCCAGCTCCGCAAGAAGATTGCCGCCGCCCTGCTCGGCCTTGGCTTCTACGAGGCGGTGAATTATTCCTTTGTCGCCAAAAAGCACGGCGACCAGCTTGGCCTATCAGCGGACGATGCCCGCAGGCGACAGGTCGAGCTGCTCAATCCGCTTAACGACGAACAGGCGGTGATGCGCACCATGCTCCTGCCCGGCCTGCTCGACAACATCCGCCGTAATCTCAGCTTTCAGCAGACAGATGTCCGTCTGTTCGAGACCGGCAAAGTCTTCACCTTAACTGCGCCCGGCCAGCAGCCGCTTGAGCGGCACCAGCTCTGCGCAGTGATCAGCGGAGACCGTCACCCGGAGAGCAGCCCGCTCTACTTCTCTGGCCAAGAAAGCGATTTCTTTGATCTGAAAGGCGCGGCGCAGGCCCTGTTGCGCGAGCTGCGCCTGACTGCGGCGGTCAGCTTTGCCACGGTGCAGGGGCAAGCAGAGCCGTACACCGAGCCGGGCTGTGCGCTCCGCCTCATGGCCAACGGGCAGCAGCTTGGCCTGATCAGCAAACTGTGCCGCGAGGCGGCACGCGCCTTCGGCATCAAGCAGGATGTCTATTTCTGCGAGATCGAGCTGGAACCGCTCGCGCTGCTGCCTGCGGCGGCCAAGAGCTTCAGCCAGCTGAACCGCTATCCGTCAGTGCGGCGCGACATCGCCCTCTTAGTGCCGGAGCAGGTTCCGGCGGGCGAGCTGCTGCAAGATATCCTTGACCACAAGCTCCAGCATGTGGTATATGCTGACATCTTCGATGTCTATTCCGGCAAGCCGATTGAGGAAGGCATGAAAAGCGTGGCCTTGACCGTCACCTACCGTTCCGCTGAAGGGACGCTTGACGATGAGACGGTCAACGGCTTCCACGAGAAAATAGTCAGCTCGCTGATGTCCCGCTTTGGCGGTCGATATCGGGAGATCAAGGAAACAGCATGAACGAGCAGAAAGACGAAGTGGACAAGGGCAATGTCACCCGCAAGGAGCTGTCGCTCTCCATCAACGAACGGCTGGGCATCTCCCAGCGCAATGCGGCCAAGATGGTGGACACCATTTTCGCGGCAATGAAAGATACCTTGGTCAACGGCGAGTCGCTCAAATTAGTGCAGTTCGGCACACTGACCGTGCGCGGCAAGTCGCCCCGCCGGGGCCGCAATCCCCGCACCGGCGAGGCGATGACCATCACCAAGCGCAAAATGGTCACGTTCCGGCCCTCGAAACGCCTGCGCGAGCTGCTCAACGAGGACGAGAACTGAGGCGGAAAAACGGCGCAGTCGGGCAAGTAGCTGTTGACAGCCTGCGCCGGAAAATGGTAGATATAGCCCAGCAAAATTTCGGAACGTAGCGCAGCCTGGTAGCGCACCTGAATGGGGTTCAGGGGGCCGGAGGTTCAAATCCTCTCGTTCCGACCAGCGGATATATTAAGGAGTCAGCCTTTGACGGGCTGACTCTTTTTTTTCTCACGTCCTCCTCGGTGCAGGCAAAGCCGAGACCGGCTTCTTGCCCATTCGCCGCACCAGCAGCCCTTGGCCCATGACGTTGTGCGCCAGTGTGGTTGTCTTCCCGCTTGATGTAAATCCGCGCCCCGCCAAGCTGATTGGAGAGGTTTTCCGCAAAGGTCAGCGGCGTGGTACTGCCGGAAGGTCAACGTATTCCTGCCAGAAGCTGGCATCAGCCCGCGCCGCCTCGTAGACCGCGTTCAGCTCGGCAAAGGTTTGATGCAGCACTTTCGGGATGAACGCCCCGCCCCATTGTCCGAAGTATCCTTTTTTCATGGTGTGTTGTTGTTGAAAGTCTTGATGAATTCGGCCTCAAACAGGTCAATCAGCGCAATGACGCTCATGACTCTTCCGGGCATCACCTCTGTTTCGCTGCCAGCATGAATGTGATGCGGAAAATTCGTCAGCTCAGGAAAATGACGGGCGTTGTCCCATCGTCTGATGAGCCGCTGCTTTGTTCTGTCCATCCACTGATGGCGGTATTCCAGCGTCGAGCATCCTTCCGGCCCGGCAAGAAAATATTCCGACACTTCGAGAAAGTCGCCGTTGGCAAGCGTCATGCGGGCGCGAAAATAGCCGCGACTGCCCATAGCGCGTTCAGTGACGACAACAAGAGAATTGATCACGTTGGACAAAATGAGCCTGGTCTTGATTTGCTCAAGACAGTCTTGCGCATTCATTGCAAAAAGGCACCGGAGAGTTTGGCCAATCGTTCCTGAACAGCCTGCCAGATGTCATACATTGCGCTCCATTCAAAAAAATCGGCATTGTCGCCAAGCTCTCCACGTTGAAAACGTTCATAGAACAGCTCTGAGGGCATTTGATGCCGCTGCTCAAAAGAATCCAAGATTTCTCGGTATTCCTTCAGCTCGCGCTGCGCCTTGCCGCGTTCCAGATCAATCAGCTTGTCAAGCACTCGATCAGCCATTGCAGAATGATAATCCTGCTGATACACCTCCCGCAGGATATGAATTCTGCTCAGTGTTTCAGTCTGCACTGCCATAGGTTTCCTCCTTGCTTAGGTGTGTATTGCGTCACCGCGCCCGCCGCATCCGCCGCTTAAACCGCCCTGATTCACGCTTGAAACGAGGCGATTCACTCTTCAAGCATCGTGATTCACTCTTCAACCAAGGCGTTTCACGCTTCAATCGGCTCATTTTAAGCGTGAAGCATGACGGTTTACGTGTGAACCAGAGCAGTTCACGCATGAATCATATTGCTTCACGCTTAAAACGGGATGCTTCACGCGTGAATCGTCTCGCTTGAAGCGTGATTTGCGACGATTTAAGCATAAAACGTGGCAAACGAAGCGAGACATTTGCCCGCTTTATCTTTATTCTTTCCGGCTCACCTGAACCGTGACTGTCCTGCTGTCCCAATCCACATTCAGGACGTGGACAAGGAAAACTCCTGTTGAGGAGGCAAACTCCTGGCTGCCGATGCCAACGGTTGGAAGAACGATTGAGTCCTTGCCAGCAGGAGAGATGGTAATTTTGGCTGTTATCTCTCCAGTATCATCATGGAACGAAACAGACAATCTTGTCTTCGCCTCTTTGACCAACTCGCTTTTGTTTTCGACGATGGTGTATTCTTGCGGATCAGCAGGTTCCTGCACCGCTTGATGAATCACCGGCGGCTTTGGTTTTGGCACTGCTGCCGGTTTCTCAGGCGGCGTTTCAATCTTCGGCGAAATTGATTTCGGTTCCGGCGGCGGTGTCGGCGCGGGAATCACTGGCGCAGGCGGATTGCCATCTTTCAGGCCGAAAAAACTCCGCAGCTCAGGTGTGGTGATTGTAACCACTAAAGCCAACACCGCAGCAATAAAACTCAGCAGGGCAATAATATAATTTCTATCCAATTTTCTGCGATTAATTGTTACTCGTTTTGCTGGCTTCTATCTTGAGACTGAAATGGTACGAAACTGCACTTTAAATTCAACCTCGTTTGTCATATCAAAACAGGATATTTCCAAAAGAGATAGCGATGCTGTGCTGTCTGGAATATTTTCAAATCTTACAGATAATCTTGTTTTGACACCGGAAACAAGCATATGCTCAACTCGTTCCGAGTTAGAACTTTTATTTGCAAACTTCATCTCTGATAGATTGTATTCGTTTGATAAATCATCAAATAATCTTGTTCTGTAAAAATCACTCCACTTGTTATGAATCCTAATCTGTCTATCATCTTTATTATTGGTTACACTTAACTCGCATGTTAAAGTCTTCCCAGATATTAAACATTGCTTCACTTCAAACAATATATCTTTGACAATTTGAGACGTTGCTGCCTTTTTATTACCCACTTTCTTTATCCCGCCTGCTGATGCGCTATTTGCTGATTCGGGAGGAATTTCTTTACCAAGCAGCTCGTTAATCGCCTGCGTCTTCGCAAAATTGCTTTTTGCTGAATCAATTATATCCGCCGTTTCTGAATCCAAAACCTTAACCGTAAGCCGCACGTTGTCGCCAAAAGGTGTCAGCGTTCCTGTCACCAGCGCATCCACTCCGGCAATCTTTCCCAGCTTGCTTGCCGTTGCCGGATCAATCAAGCCGGTTGCTGCGAGCTTGTTTTCCTTGATAATGCTCTTCAGGCGGGTTCTGTCAATCACCCGGAATCCTTTGCCCGCACTCGCAAGCGCAACGGAAAACTCTTCCGCGATAAACTGATCAAGCTGCGTCACATTGCCTTCAAGATCAGTGAAATCCACCACCGCGACGGTCTTCTTGCCTTTCCCGGCAATCTTCTCCGCCATTTGCGCGGAAAGCTGCTCAATCTCCTTCTCATAACCAAACGCCGAAGACACCAGCAGCGAAAGAAACATCGCCGCGCCGCAAACCGAAATAGTTCTCTTGTTCATGGTAATTCCTCCTTGCAATTGGAAATATTTTTTACGTCTTCAGTGAATTGCATTCATCGTCCAACAAGCTCTGCCAGCTCATCGGCAGACAACCCTGTTGCTTCAGCGATCAGCTCCGGCGCGATGCCCTGCCGCAGCATCCGTTCCGCAATACGCTGCGTTGCCTTTTTCATTCCTTCCTCAAACTTGCTCTGATTCAGCTCCTCCTGATGATGCTCCTCAATCATCCGCGCCCGATCCTCCGGCGAGAACTGGCTGCGTTGAATGGCGGCAAAGAGCTTCTGAATCGCGCTCTGCTGATACAGGCTTTCGTCTACCTCCTCATCAAGCGTGTCGTTGATAGCCCGCAGCCAGGCGCGGCACGGCTCCGGCGTGTTGTCGTCCGCATATTTCGGGCAGAGATAGATCACCTTGTGCGGAATCTCCTTCAGCGGTCTGCCCGCAAGGTCATGAGGATCAAAATCCGTCACTGCAATATCGCATTGATGACGGTCGCCAGAGGTGAGGACGACTACAGTATAAACGGCCAGCGGCGGGCGGTAGTTGTGCGAGCTGGCGATCTGCTCCAGCAGGGCCGCGCAGTGATAATAGAGGAAGCGGTCGTAATGGTCGCCGGTGCGGGCGTGCTGAATGTCAATGATGATCCGGTGCTGCGTGTCCTCGGCGAAAAGGTCGAAGCGCGGCTTGATGTAGCCGACAGGCGGATCAAATTCTTTTTCCGTCTCCACCAGCTCGACGTGCACCGGCAGGCCGAGGATGTCCTGCGCAAAAGCGGTGAATATCTCAGGATCGCAGAACGCCTTCTTGAAGACGACTCCATATTTCAGTGACGCGACTTTTTTCATGGTTCCTCTCCGAGCTTGATTGCCTGCATTTGCCTTCTGCACGCCGCTGCAAAATCCTCTGGAAAATGGCTGCTGATATACCTGTGCTGCGCTTCGCTGAACGCGCCCATTGACCACGGCAGCTTGGGCAGAAAGGCGTAAAGCAGCCGCTGGCCGTTGCAGATGCCAATCCGTTTGGAGTATTCCAGCGAAGTGACCATCCGCGCTCCCAGTTTGGCAAAAATATGCTGTGCGAGCAGAATGCCTTGGTCTATCGATCTACGCACCGCTGCATCCGCCTCCAGCACATTGCCTACTGGTTGACCATTTGCGTCGGCAATGACCATGAGCTGCAATTCCCACTGCGAGGTCTGCGCTTTTGGGACAAAGAGCAGCACGTTTGCGTCTTCATGGACAATCAGGCTGCGCTCTTTCTGCTGGTCGTTGTCCGTGCGCACGTTCTCGCGGATGCAGCGCAGATAGTCGCGGAAGAAATCGCCGCCGCCGTCCTGCTTATACTGCGTAATCACCTCGGCAACCTGATCGCCGCAGCTGTAGCTCGGCATCACGCCGCCTTCTGTCATCTCGACTGTCTCTGGTGTTGTGGCGTACTGCTGATGAATCATCTGATGCGAAGCGTGCAGACGATACCCGGAGCTGGAGAAATCGTAGCCGAAATTCCAGCCCCAAAGCGTGGCCGGATGCTGGCCGCTGTTCTCCGCTGCTGCCAGCACCTTCTTCCGCAGCGATTCCAATTCGTCTTCCGTCAGGCTGCGCTTGGGCAGATCAAGAGAAAGGCCGAACCGCTCGGTCAGAGCAACGACCATCCGCTGATAATACAGATGGCGCAGGCCGCGCATGTCGGTCAGACTCAAATCAGATGTGCGGTAGCGGACAGCGTCGTGCGCCATGTTGGCCGCGTAATGCCCCCACGGAATGTAGGAATTGCGGCGCAGATATTCAAAAACATGGCTGCCGTTCTCCGCAAACCGCCCGACGATCTCGCTGCCGCCTTGCACGCCGGGCCGCAGCACCATGACTTCCTTCCAGCGGTCCGGCAGATGCGGATTGTTGGCGATGGTTTCAAACAGCTCGAAATCGTCAATGTCCGCTTTGCCGGGCCGCAAGTATTGCAGGCCGATTGGCTCGCCGTCTGCATCAAACTCCATCCGGCAGCAGCTTTTTGCCAGCAGCATCAGTTCGTCGGGATCAGTGGAGCTGGCGGCCAAGGCATATTTGAGCGGCAGCGGCAGGCGGCTGATCATGGCGGCCTGCCGCTCGGTCTCGCTCAGGCCGAGCGACTGCGCAAGCGAGCATTCCGGCGGCGGCTCGATCTTGATCAGGCCGGGATCAGCCGCCCGATCCGCCGCCCAGACCGAATCAATATACGTCGCACCGTGACACGGAAAGGCGTTGGGAATTTCGTAAATCCGGCGGCCTTCCAGTTCGTGGACATCGCCGGGCGGAAAATTGGCTTGGTTGGCCAGCGGTGAGCCGTCAGGCAGCGCGCCGAGACGGAGGAGAAAATCTTGGTCGCGCAGATTGCGGACGCTGTAGCTGGGCCGGTGCAGGCCGACCAAGAATTTGCCTGTGGGGCTGACGCAGGTTCTCAGCATGGCAGTCACCCGGCGGGCTGCCGGAAAGAAATATGTTTTTCGACAAAAACGTTGCGCTCCCGAAAAGTTTCCTGTCATAATAGACTGCACGGCATGATTTTTCACCTCATTTTCGGAGAAACCGGCAGGACGGCAGGCGATGGGAGTTCCACGAGTCATCTTTCGGGTCTGCGAGACCCTGAACTGCCCTAAGTTCCAGTACGGCGATTCCTTCACGGTCTCCGGCGTGGCAGTGATGATGCGCACCAACGGCGACAGCTCCTTTGTCAGCAGCGCCGCTGTCCATGCCAACCAGAACCGCGAGAACTGCGAAATCCTGTACGGCGATCTGGTTAAAATCATCATCAAATACGAGCGGGCCGACCAGATTCCTGACTGCCTCATCTCCTGCACCGGCTGCACCGGCTCGCTCCGCCTTGAACACAGCCGCAGCAGGAAAAACGGGCCGGAGCAGGAGGCGCTGCTGCAAAGCAACAAAGAGCTGGCGGCCCTGCTGGAAGATCTCAGCCGCTTCCCCTTCTTTCAGATTATCAGCCCGGAAAGTCTGGCCGAGCTGCTCCGCAACGCTGAGCTGGAGGATTTCAAAAAGGACGACATCATCATCAGGCAGGGCGCGCCGGGCAGCAAGCTCTACATCGTCGCCGAGGGCAAGGTGAGCATCCTCAACGACACCGGCATCTCCATCTCCACTTTGGAGCAGGGCGAGGTCTTCGGCGAGATGAGCCTGATCTGCGATGAAAACATCGGAGCCACAGTGCAGGCGGCGGCGGACTGCAAAATCCTCAGCGTGCATCACCGGCATTTCCAGCTGGTGATGGACCGCTATCCGACCATGCAGCGGTATTTCACCAAGCTGATGGCCCAGCGCCTGAGCCGCTCCAACAAAATCCGCTTTGACGACTACGCCTCCGGCATGATCGGCAGACTGGAGGAAATTCCGCCGGAAGCCCTGTTTCAGACCCTGCACACCAATGGCAAAACCGGCATCCTCACCATCACTGAGGTGCCGAAAGGCACAGCCCGCTTCTCCCTCCGCCAAGGCGCGCTGATAAAAGCCTCTTATGACGGACAGAAAGGCAAGGAGGCATTTTTTAAAATTTTGCGGGAAAAGAAAGGCCGCTTCAAATTCAATCCCGGCCTGCCGAAAGAAGATTTTGACGCGCCGGAAATCGGCTATTTTATGAAACTGCTGATGGAGGGGCTTCAGCAGCTGGATGAGGACCGCTCGTCACGGCGGCGGCAGGAGCCGGGCGGGAACACGCCTCAGGTTTCCCCTTAAAACTCAATGCCCTGCTGCGCCCGGACACCCTGCTTATACGGGTGCTTGACCTCCCGCAGCTCAGTGACTAAGTCGGCGGCCTGCAGCAGCCTCTCCCCTGCCCCTCTGCCTGTGACCACCACATGCACATGCGGCAGGCGCCGAGCCAGCGCGTCCAGCACTTCCTCCTCAGGCAGCATCCGATACTTGATCAGATAGGTCAGCTCGTCCAGCACAATTAATCGGTGGCGGCCTTCGGCAAGCATCCGCTTGGCGAAATCCCAGCCCTCGCGGGCGGCGGCGGCATCTTTGGTCAGATCGTCAGACTTCCACGTGAAACCCCGGCCCATGACATGAAAGTCGAGCAGGTCGCTGAAGCGGGCGGCAGCGGTCAGCTCGCCGTATTTCCAGCTGCCTTTGATGAACTGAATGAAGCAGACCGGCCAGCTGTGGCCGAGGGCGCGCAGGGTCAGGCCGAGGGCGGCGGTGGTCTTGCCCTTGCCGTTGCCAGTGTAGACGATCAGCAGGCTGTTCGTGCCGCCGGAGCTGGAAAGAACAGCGGCATTCTGCGCGGAAGCGTTTTCAGAGACAGAAGACATGATCGGATATTGAAAAAAACAGCAGGGACAGCGTCTCGCAGGCGGGCGGCCCGGTCATTGACCGCAGCCGGAATACATGGTATTTTCATCAAAGACGACAGGAGGCTCCTGTCTCAGGCCGCCTCATCTTCCTCGGCAAAAGGCTGCAGACGGCCAGCCCGGCAGGGCCGCGCCGCCGCTACAGTAAATCTTTTCCTCTGCGGATGCAATATCTATGATTCTCTTTTGTGAGGAATGCGGACAGCGGAACAGCATCACTTTGACTCCGGCCCTGATCGAGACCAACAGCTTCACCTGCCAGTTCTGCCGGTTCAAAAGCCCCTTTCCCTTTCTTGACAAAAACAGGAACAGCACCAGCGCCAGCGCGGTGATCCGCTGGCAGCCGGAGGAGCTGCGCCTTTCCGCCGCCGAAAAGCAGGAGCAGATCTTTCAGCTGCGTTTCGATGTGGACGGGGTTGAGAAGCCGGAACTGACGGTTGAGCCGTTCCGTCACTTTGCCAAGCTGATTGATGTTGAGAAAAACGGCCCGGCCAGCTTCAGCGTCAAAATCAAGCCGCTGGGGAAAAGCAAGGGCCTGCCGACAAACCGCAGAGTTCCCGCCCTCATCTTCTGCGAAGAGAACATCATGAGCTGGGGCACCATTTCCTTGGTCCGCGAGCCGGAGGCGGTCAGGGCGGAGCCGCCGAAAGAGGACTGCGCGGGCCAGGCCGCCCGGCGCATCGTCCTTGAGCCGCCGCCCCCGCCGGAAGAGGAGCAGGCGGATGAGGACAGCGGAGACGGGGACCTCCTGCCGGAAAATCTCAGTGTTGACATCCTCCATCAGCAGCTGGCGCAGCACAAGGCCCAGCTCCATCAGGCCCGCGCCGCCTCTTTCAGGATGCAGAAGGAGCTGTCCATCCGGAGGCAGGTCATGGACAGCCAGAGCTGCGGCCTTCTTTTTGTCAACGCTGAACAGCAGACGCTGTATGCGAATCCGATTTTCCTCAGCCGCTGCGGCTGCACCCTGAGCGCGGTGCAAAACCGGCGGCTTGATCAGCTGCTCAGGCTGACCGAGCCGGAGCAAAGCGTGGAGGAAGCCCTGAACGAGGCCGAGAAAAAGGGCGGCTGGCAGGGCAAGGCGGTCCTGCTGGCGGCGCAGGAGGAGCAGCAGTGCGAGCTGCGGCCCTTCTCCATTTCCATCACCCGCAGCGAGGCCGACGGCGAAGGGAAGGAAAAGGGCTTCATCTGCCTCCTGACGCTGAACGAGGGCGGCTCCGGCCTGAGACCGCCCTGCGCCTGTCCTGCCGCCGCCGGTCAGGCGGGCTTTGGTCTGGACGCGCTGACCGGCCTGGCCGACCGCCCCTCCTTTCAGGAATATCTGGAGGATTCCATCGCCCTGCTCGGCGAGGAGTCCAAAGAAGGGATCGCCCTGCTGTATGTTGATCTCGACCACTTCAAGCGCATCAACCGCATCTTCGGCCCTGGCTTCGGCGACAAAATCCTGTGCAGCGTGGCCGCCATTCTGAAAAAATGCGCCCATGATGCAGGCGCCGACTTGGTCGCCCGCCTCAACGGGGACGAGTTCGCCATCATCCTGCCGCCGCCTGCGAGCAGGGAGCGGGCAAGAAAGCTGGCGGAGCGGATCATGCAGCGTTTCCGCACTCCGGTCAACAACGAGGCCCGCGCCATTCTCATCCGGCCAAGCATCGGCTTCAGCGTCTATCCTGACGACGGCGGCAGTCCGCTGGAGCTGCTGCGCAACGCGGACACAGCCATGGAGGCGGCCAAGGGCGAGGGCGGCAACCGCATCTGCCAGTGGGACAGCGGCATGAAAATTCAGGCCGCCGAGAGCCTCTATTTGGAGAACGACCTGCGCAAGGCGGTGGCCGACGACGAGCTGATCAACTACTACCAGCCGCAGGTCAGCCTGACCAACGGTTCAATCTGCGGCATGGAAGCCTTGGCCCGCTGGATTCATCCCACGCGCGGCATGATCTCTCCGGCGGCTTTCATTCCCATCGCTGAAAACACCGGCCTGATTGAGAAGCTGGGTCTGGATTTAGTGCGCAAAGCCTGCGCCCAAGGGAAAAGATGGCGGGACATGGGCTTCAAGCGCTTCATCATGGCGGTCAACCTCTCCGGGCGGCTGCTGCGGCGGCGCGACCTTTACTACCAGATCATGAGCTGCATCGAAAGCACCGGCTATCCGCCTGAGGCGCTGGAGGTCGAGTTCACCGAAGGCGTGCTGATCGAGAACATGGATTTTACGGTGGAGCTGATCAACAAGCTGCGGGATCAGGGCGTGAAGACGGCCATCGACGACTTCGGCACCGGCTACTCCTCCTTCAGCTATCTCCAGCACCTTCGGGTGGACAAAATCAAAATCGACCGCTCCTTCATCACCAACGTCACCACCAACAAGACCGACGCGGCCATCACCTTGGGCATCATCTCCATCGCCAAGAATCTTGGCTTCCGGGTGATCGCCGAGGGCATCGAAACTGAAGAGCACCTCTTCTTTCTGCAAAAAAGCCAGTGCGACGAAGGCCAGGGCTATCTGTTCAGCACGCCGATTTCAGAAAAGGAAATGACCGGCCTGCTGCTGCGCGACTCCAGCGTCGCCCTCAGCCACAAGAGGATGATTGACAAGTTTTACTCGGTTCTGGCCACGGACAAACGGAAGGGCTGAACGCAGCCATCTCCCGCAGCAGCTGAAGCTGGCCGAGCAGCACGGCCACGGCGGTGTCCACATGCAGGATTCTGCCGCCCATGTTGAAAGCGGTGAAGCCTTGCCCGCTCAGACAGCGCAGCTCGTGCTCGTTCCAGCCGCCTTCCGGGCCGACCGCCAGCAGGACGCGCTCCCCGTTTTTTGGAAAAACCTCCGGCAGGTTTGCGCTCACGCCGGGATGGGCGAGCAGGCGGCAGCCGTTCAGCTCCGGAAGAGTGTCTTGGACAAAGGTGCTGAAAAGCGGATGGACGCGCACTTCCGGCAGACGGGTGTCCACGGCGGCCTGCGTCAGGCCCTCCAGCAGCCGCTCGCGGATTTTCTCCGGCAGCAGGGCGGGCGAGTGAAAGAAGGATTTTTCCACCTTGGCCGAGCGGATGAGATGGATGCGCCACACGCCCAGCGTCGCCGCCTGCTTGAGGATGCGCTGGAGCATGATCGGGCGCGGCAGAGCGAGGATCAGTTCCACCGGCGGCGGCGGCGGCGGCTCGCGGTCAAGCTGCACGGCCAGCGTCACCGTCTCGGCATCAATGCTGAGAACAGTTCCATGACCGAGCCTGCCGTTGATCATGCCGAGACGCAGGCTGTCCCCGGCGGCCAAGCCGAGCACCCGGCGGATGTGCTCCGACCGGAAATCATGCAAAAGCAGCAAGCTGTCAACCAACTCATCTTGAGAAAAAAGAAGAAGATTCATCGCCGGATTTCTTCATGTGTGCAGATGAAAGGCAGGGACAAGCATTGAAACGGTATCTACGCAATATACAGCGCGTCCTCGCTTGCCTTCAAAGGTGCTATGCCTGCCGTGACCAAGCCTTTGGCCAGCTCAAGGATTTTCATGTCGGTACGGGGAAGAAACTCAATAGCTGGCAGCTCTTCAGCAATCTACCTCTTCAAACTGGTGAATTCAAGTTCCAAGTGCAACTTTTTTTGGTTGCAAGAAAAGACAGTTACAGGAGTGTTACAGCTTTACCCTATCGCTAACAATCAGAAAATAATACAAAAAATACATGGCAAGCTGAAACGCCATGCAATTTATGCTTTTTGGATAACCAAAAAAAGTTGCACTTGCGAGTTGAATCAGCACTTTAAGGATTTTTCTCTTTGGGATAAAATGAGCTGTCACTCTAATATGTTGTCAGGAAAGCATTAATATCGTCAAGACTGCAAGAGCATGATTGATTTTTCTAAAATTCACGGATTTCAGGCAGGGCAACGACATTCTTTTGAAGAGTTGGTCTGCCAATTGGCACGCAGAGAAGAATATCCAGCCGATGCGGAATTCAGACGAGTGGAAGGGGCCGGTGGTGATGGAGGCGTTGAGACGTATTGGAAGAAAGCAGACGGCAATAAGATAGCATATCAGGCAAAGTATTTTCTGCGAACAGGTGATATTGATTGGGGACAAATCGACGAGTCCGTATCTCAGGCGATTCTAACTCATGAGAAACTTGAGGAGTATGTAGTTGCCTTGCCTTGTGATCTTACGGATAGATCAGGAAAGAAAGGGCAGGGCAAAACCGGCTGGGAGCATTGGGAAACCCATGTTGCGAAATGGAAGAAACAAGCTGCCGAACAGGGCAACTCAAGCATTCAATTTACTGTTTGGCCTCAGAGTGAGCTGCTCACCAGATTAACCAAGCCGACGGCTGAAGGTCTGCGACAGTATTGGTTTGGTGAAGTCGAGTTCTCACAACGATGGTTTAGGGAACATGTTCGGGAGGGCATTACTTCTCTTGACGAGAGGTTTCACCCGGAAGATCATGTTGATGTTCATATCCAGAAGCTCTTTTCAGTCATTGTCCGTCATCCCTCATATATTGAGGAGTTGAAGAGCAAGCTCGCCTTTATTGCTAAAAATTCACTCTCGATCAAACAGTTTTCAGGCTTGCCCCAGCAGCCTGATCCAGCACTTCTTGCCAACTTATCCAAGGCGCAGCAGCAATTGCTCGCCGTGCAGGAAGAGTTTGCTCTGCCTCTGCATAAAGATTGGAATATTGACCAATGGATACATTTTGCCGATGAACTTCTCTCGTTATTTGATACCTTGCTTGATTGGTGCTGGGAATATGCAAGAAAATTAGAACGGGAGAATCCTGCGAATAACGAAATATATCGCCAAAGGAGTGCATTATCCTTACTCAAGGAGTCTGTGGAAGAGTTCCGTTCGCTCTGTGCAAGTGAATTCATGCAGGCAGAACAAGGCCGGATTGCATTCATCGAAGGACGGGCTGGAACTGGGAAAAGCCATCTGTTCGGCAAAGAGGCATCCAGAGTTGCAGATGAAGGCGGAGCCGTCATTCTTGCGCTTGGTCAACGCATGAACAATGAAGATCCTTGGTCGCAGCTTGCAAAACTCTTCCATCTGCCGAATAAAAATGCTGATGTTTTACTTGGTGCCCTTGATGCCGCTGGAGAGGCAAGTGGTAAAAAAGCATTGTTGTTGATTGATGCCACCAACGAGGGGCCAGGCAGCAGGTACTGGCAGAACCATATCTTGAGTTTTGTCGAAACGGTGCAGAAATACAAGAATATTGCCTGTGTTGTTTCTTGCCGATCAGAGTATTTTCCCGTTGCCATACCGGATTCCCTTGCCCAGAGAACCCCGACTTTTTCCATCAGAGGTTTTGAGACGCATGAAGAGCAGGTGAATGCGGCCAAGGTTTTTCTTGATCGCCGAGGAATAGCTCGTCCAAGCACACCTTGGTTGGCACCTGAATTCGTTAATCCGCTGTTTTTGCGTTCGGTCTGCGTGTCCTTGGCGCGGGATGGAAAATCAGAATTCCCAACAGGTCTGCATGGAACACGTCATATTCTCAGCTATTATTTAGACAGCGTTGGCAAGAACATCAAAGCTGCGGAAGGAAGTTTGGCTTCCTTGCCTGCTGCTGTAAAAAATTCTGTCGTGCAACTTGCCAGCACGATGGTTTTTCATCGCAATGATTATCTCACAATGAGTGAGGCAGAACAGGTTATTGGCAAATGTTTTCCACCAGCAGCACCGCATTCCGAAGCCAGCTGGCTTCTTGTTCTGTTGAGCAATGGTCTCATTCGTCGTGATCCAAATCCACAGGCAAGCAAAGAGGTAAATGTGAACCATAAGTGATCAATTAAATAAAATACTATCATTATGGTGATGAATAAATCTCCAAACAGATGCTGTCAAATTCTCAATACTTCTCGAAAATGACAATGTCTTTCTGACTAATGCCGATAACCTTTGC
>NZ_JBLWEM020000019.1:0-17887 GCF_048287365.2 Candidatus Electronema sp. JC
CCCAGTTCCGTCAGGGTGAACTTTGATGACCGTGCTGTCGATAGAAAGGGCATCCGTGCTGACATGCAGCATCTGCTCCTGCTGCAATCGTGCGAAAATTCGGTCAAGCACACCATTTTTGCTCCAGCGGCTCATGCGGGTGTAGATGCTTTGCCAATTGCCGAAATTGCTTGGAATATTTCTCCATTTACACCAGTTCTCAAGGATATACAGTATTACGTTCAACATCGTGAAATTATCAATTGTGACATTTCCTCTCTGACGTGGGAAGATGTCGCTTATTTTTTCGTATTGCTGTTGAGTGATTTCCATAGAACTATAATGTCATAAAATTAATAGATTAGCAGATAGTGTTAACAGGCCCTATAAAAATGCCCGCCAATATAATAGGAATCTGCACGCTCCTTTTCGCCTTTTTTGCAGCCGCGCTCCTTTGTCTGCCCGCCTGCCGCGAGGATGCGGCGCAGCCGGAGGAATATTTCCCGCCGCATCGCGATCAAGGCGGCTGGCGGACCAAGACCTCGAAGGAATTTGTCGAGTCGCTGGGCTTGGATCACGAGGCTTTGCAGCAGCTCGGCAAAATCAGCCTGTCCATGCACAGCAGCGCGATTCCCGGCTATGACGACCACAATCACGCTTCAGCGGTGGTGATCAAAAACGGCTGGATTGTCGGCGAATGGCATCTGCGGCCTGAATCTAAGAGCTTTCAGCAGTACCTTTCCTCCAACGGCAAAACCTTTGCCTACGCGCTTTTCGGAGTGCTGATGCGGAAAGCCCGCCAAGGCGAAATGCCGGTGAAGGAGTTGAGCGAGAACAGCAGGCTCTACGATCCGCTCTGGCTGAACGACGGCTGGCCGCTCTCCGACCCGCGCAAGGCGGAAATCACCTTTGAGCAGGTGTTTCAGCATACAGCAGGCTTTATGCCGGAAGAGGCGGCGGACAAAACGCCGGTGGAGAAAGGCCGCTACCAGTGGAGCGACTACGAAGACTGGGTGGTTGGGCACGATCCTAACTTTCCTGAAACCGGCAGGCTGTTCTTTGATCCCGGCAAACCGGAGCAGTGGCCGGGCAGCGAGACGTGGGGTCAGCACTTGGGCGCGTACAGCAGCATTGGTTTTGCCCATCTCGGCATCGCCTTCCGCCACATTTCCGGCCACAGCGCGGACAACATCCTCTGGCACTGGCTGCTGGAGCCGATCGGTTTTGACAGCGTGTCCTATCATGCGCCGCCGGGCAAGAGCTATTTGCGCTGGTTCACCGCCGGAGGGCTGCGGATGACCGCCAGAGATTACGCCCGCTTCTGCTGGTTCTTGATGAAAAAAGGTCGCTGGAAGAATGAGCGGCTCGTTGATGCGGAGTGGCTTGAGCGGGTCTGGCGCAGCCCGAACTACCAGAATCTGCGCTCGAACATCGACGGCTGGCTCGGTGAGGAGCTGCCTGCGGACACGCTGCGGATTTACGGCTCAGGCGGCAATTTCGCCTACATCATTCCGTCACAGGAGCTGATCGCCCTGCACTGCGGACGCACCAGCAATGAAGTTGCGGAAAAATTGGAGCAAAAATTCAAAATGCAGCTGCTGCGGACACTGCGGAGAAATACGGCGGAAGAGAACAACTGAGGAAGGATGACGACCAAAAAATGGTCGGGAAGAGAGGATTCGAACCTCCGGCCCCAGCGTCCCGAACGCTGTGCTCTACCAGACTGAGCCACTTCCCGACTTTCATGCCGTCCCGAACGGGACGGCATTTATATACTACGCTCCGCCTTTTTTGGCAAGAGAAAAACTGCTGCTTTTTTTTTCAGGCAGCGTCAGAGCCGTTGACGGCCTCAGCCAGCTTGCTGCCAGCCTTGAACTTGGCGATGGTCTTGGCCGGAATATCAATTGCCGCGCCGGTGCGCGGATTTTTGGTCTGACGGGCAGCCCGGCTCACTACAGAAAAGGTGCCGAATCCGACCAGCGTCACTTTATCACCTTTGGCCAAGGCTTCAGAAATACCAGCCAGCGCGCTGTTCAACGCTTTTTCCGCTGCGGCTCTGCTGATGTCCGCCGCTTCCGCCATTGAGTCAACCAATTCTTTCTTGTTCATCTCTGTTCCTCTCTTCTTTTTTTAACGTGCCTGCTGTCCGCAGCAGACTCAAAACAGCCAGTTCCTCAACAGCAGGCATTTAACAGGATAAAATCCCTCCTGTCAACGCCCATCAAAATCAAGAAATATCTTTTCCGCCCCTGCGCCGCCCAGCTCGCCGCGCAATTTCCGCAGCTCGGCCAGCGCAGACTGCCGCCCGAAGTCCTCTTCCATTAGCTGAATGCAGACTGTTTTGTCATCAAGCAGCCTCGTCCGGCAGCCGAAAAAACCTGCGTCAGCCAGCACTTGCTCCATCGCTGCGACCCGCTCCAGCCGCGCCGCCGTGATGGCCATGCCCGCAGGAATGCGGGTCGCCAAGCAGGAGCCGGAAGGCTGATCCCACGTGTCCAAATTCAGCTCGCGGCTCAGTTCCCGCACCTCCGCCTTGCTCAGGCCGCAGTCAGCCAAGGGCGTTTGCACGCCAAGCTCGGCGACGGCCCGCAGGCCGGGCCTGCCTGCTTCGCCCTGCTGAAGGTCGTCCCAATTTGTGCCGTCGAGCAGCGCATCAACGCCTTCATCCGCCAGCAGCTCTGAAAAGCGGCTGTAAATCCGCCGTTTGCAAAGACAGCAGCGTTGCGGCGGATTGCTGACAAAATCCGGCCACGTCAGCGGTGCAAAATCAAGAATCCGCAGCCGCGCCGGGCAGCCATGCCGCTGCGGCCATGAAGCGGCCCGTTCCTGCTCCACTCCTTTTTGAAGGCAGGAGCGGGCGTGGAGGGCCAGCACGTTCTCCGCGCCCAAGGCATCGACAGCGGCCCGCAGCAGAAGCGAGGAGTCCGCGCCGCCGGAAAAAGCCACGCCGACGCGGCCATATCCCCGTAGCTGCTGGCGGAGCAGCTCCGCCTTGCCGTGGAGCTGCATGGCCTACTGTTACTCCTGCGGCTCCGGCTTGTCAAAGGAAAAATCAGCGGTGGGGAAATAATCGACCGGCTCGCCAAGATGAAACGTGCCCTGCTGGATCCAGTTTTTCAGCGTTTCTGCGATCTTTCTCGCACCTGTGAGCGAAGAAAGCGGCGCAGTCGGCACCTTTTTGCCCGCCACCTCGATTTCTCCGCTTCTGAGCTGGGCATAGCTGACTTTGCCGTAAGTGCGGGCCACGCCGTTGGTGTAGTCATAGCCGTAATCCACCACATGGGTGAAAATTTCCTCATCCGAAATCCCGGTGAACTGCGCCATTTCCTCGTTGAGGATCGGAATCGGCACGCCCAAGCCGACAGCCAGCGAGCAGCCGTAGCCTTGCAGACTGATTCCGCGCAGCCATTCCGGCGACATCTTTTTCAGATCACCCTGCACCATCATCGTGCCAGCGGGCCGAATGGGAACGCCGTTGTCGCCGCGCGGGGCCGCCGGATTGTGCTGCGTGCCTTGGAACGTGACATATCCTACGCCGCCGCCGAGGAAAATGCGGGTGCCGATGCCGATTGTCCGATACAGCGGGTCATTGAGCAGCGGACTGAGCTGCCCTGCGCTGCAATAATTGGCATTGCGGCAGTTGGGCTTGAGCGTGCCCATGTAGGTGTAAACAATGCGGTCGGAGAGATTGACCGCGCAGTTGTAGTTCTGATAGCCGTTGCGCGGATTGCAAAGCAAAGCGTAGGGCAAATCAGCCAAAGTGACTTCCTTGTGCATCTTGGTGTTGGCATAGCAGTCGGTCGGGTAGGCTTTCACCTCCAGCAGCACTTTTTTGCCTGCCACCAAGTCTTCAATCACATGGCCGCCGCCGTAGCGGAATTCGCCCGGATAAATTTGGTTGAGCGGGTCGTTCTCGCTCGGCTCGGTCACGCCGATGTAGGCATCCACCGCCGCCAAGCCCGCGTAGGCAGGCACCTTGTTGACCCAGACCCGCTGGCCTTTGATGGTCGGATTGGTCTGGCCGAAGTTGAAGAACATGCCAGATGAACACATCACCGAGAACGTGCCAGTTGTGACCACATCCACCCGGCGGGCCGCCTCAACCGGGCCTTCCTGTCGGACAATGTCCACCATTTCGTCTGCTGTGACGACCACCGCCTCGCCCGCCTTGATCCGGGCGTTGATTTCCGCATAAGTCTTGTTGACTTGGAACGTCTTGCCCTGCTTCTGCTCGCTCATGTTTTGCTCCCGCGTGTGTTCGCGTCAAAATGATTGTGCCGGTTCAGCCAACCTTGGGTAGATGATCCAAGGCGGCGCGGATGGCCTCGTCGGGATAGTCGTAATCCTCCAGCTCACCGCTGAGATAGCGGTCATAAGCACCCATGTCGAAATGGCCGTGGCCGGAGAGAGTGAAGAGGATGGTTTTGCTCTCGCCAGTTGCTTTGCAGCGCAGAGCCTCGTCAATGGCGGCGCAGGCGGCGTGGCAGGACTCCGGCGCAGGCACGATGCCTTCCGCCTTGGCGAAAAGCACGCCCGCCTTGAAAGTGGCCACCTGCGGCACGGCCAGCGCCTCCAGCACGCCTTCCTTGCAGAGCTGCGACACTAAAGCCGAATCACCGTGATAGCGCAGGCCGCCCGCGTGGATGCCCGGCGGCATGAAATCATGGCCCAAGGTGTACATCAGCATCAGCGGGGTCAGGCCGACCGAATCGCCGTAATCGTAGGCGTAGTGGCCGCGTGTGAGGGTAGGGCAGGAAGTTGGCTCCACCGGCACGAGGCGGATGTTCTTACCTGCGGCCTTATCGGCGACAAAGGGGAACATCATGCCGCCGACATTGGAGCCGCCGCCGCAGGGCGCGAAGATCACGTCCGGATAATCGCCGACCTTCTCCAGCTGCTTCTTAGTCTCCAAGCCGATCACGGTCTGATGCAGGAGCACGTGGTTGAGCACCGAGCCAAGGGCGTAGTTGGTGTCCGCACGGCTGGCTGCCTCCTCCACCGCCTCGGAAATGGCGATGCCGAGCGAGCCGGGATTGTCGGGATCCTGCGCCAAAATCTGCCGCCCGGCATTGGTGAGATTGGTCGGACTGGCCAGCACCTCCGCGCCCCAGGTCTGCATCATCGAGCGGCGGTAGGGCTTCTGCTGATAGCTGATCTTGACCATGTAGACCCGCACTTCTAAGCCGAACATGCTGCCTGCCAAGGCCAAGGAGCAGCCCCACTGCCCGGCTCCGGTTTCAGTGGACAGCCGCTTGATGCCGCAGATTTTGTTGTAATACGCCTGCGGAATGGCGGTGTTCGGCTTGTGCGAGCCAGCCGGGCTGACTCCCTCGTATTTGTAATAAATCTTAGCTGGCGTGCCGAGCATGGCTTCCAAGCGATGAGCGCGGAAAAGCGGGCTGGGCCGCCAGAGCCGATAGACTTCCCGCACCTCATCCGGAATTTTGATCCAGCGTTCGCTGGACATCTCCTGCTCCAGCAGGGGCATGGGGAAGATGGCTGCCATCGCCTCCGGCGGCACCGGCTTGCCGTCCGGCCCCAGATAGGGCGCAGGCGGATTGGGCATGTCCGCGACAACGTTGTACCAATGGGTGGGAATCTCAGACTCGTCCAGCAGGATTTTGGTGACGCTCATGGCTCCTCGCGCGCTGTTTTTATAAATGAGGGGAATGATCGCCCATCATACAGCAGTCGGCGGCGGCAGGCAACCGTCGGCAGCCGGTTCATGCAGCGTCAGCACCGCCGCCGGATCTCGCTCGGCAATCTGCTGGGCGGCTTTCGCTGGCACGACCTCAACGCCGTCTTTGCTTCTGACTATCGCCAGCAAGCCGCGACTGAGCCGCTCGGCCATCTCCTCAGCGACGAAGATCCGGTCGATCTTCTTTTCCTCAACGACAAAATAATACGGCCCGCCGCGTCCGTCCCGCTTCAGGCGGTTCGTCTCAATGAGCTGCCTGACCTGCGCGTGCAGCTCGCGCTGTCTTTTCTCCTCAGCCAGCTGCCGGTTCAGCTCGCGGCTCCGCTCCGCCGCCGCTGCCTGTTCAGCAAGGCTGACCGCAGGCTTGACCGGCTCCTTCTGCTTCCGGTTCTGATACTGCTCCTGCTTGACTTTGCCGACCTGTTTCTTGCTGACCAGACCAGCCTTGAGGAGCTGCGCCTGCAATGGGTTGCTGCCCATGATTGTTTCCCTTTTCTCGGTTATTGAGCGGCTGACGCGGGCAGCGCGGTGACATAGGCCGCGCTCTCGGCCCGGCTGGCCTGCTTCCCCATCACCGCCGCCATTGTGCCGCCAGAGAGCGCAAGAGAATGGATGACCGGCATTCCCTCGGCGGCGGGCAGCTTGGCCTGCTCCTGCCAGCTGCCGCCCTTGTTGGCGAAAAGATAGACCGAGCCGGGCTTGGCCGCATCCTTGCGCTCTGTGGCGGCGATCACTGCGGTCTTGCCGTCCACAGCGACCAGCGCGCCGAAGGCTGGATCAGCCGGGGCATCTTTGGCCGTCAGCAGGGTCTGCAAAGTCCACAGCCCGCCTGCCCTTTTGAACACCGAGACCGAGCCGGGAGCGGCGGCAGGAAGCGCCTTCTTGGCCGGGTCGGCGCTGCCTGTCTGCGAGCCAATCAGGGCGGTGTCACCCTGCAAGGCCGCTGACCGGCCTGCCGCCTTGGCCTGCTCTGCCCATTTGCCGCCGGAGCGGAAGAAGACGTGCGCAAGATTGAGCGCAGGCCGGGCAACCAGCGCTGTGTCGCCGTCCGCTGTCACCTCTGCGCCGAAGGTGCCGGAGTCGGGAATGCCGTCCGCCGCTGTCAGCTTGGCCTGCTGCCGCCATCTGTCACCTGAGCGGACAAAAATATACGCCGCCCCCTGCCCGGCATGGGCTGGATCCAGCGGCGCCTTGGCGCTGTCCGCCCGGTAGGCGCCGATCACCGCCGTGTCCTTGCTGACCGCGACCGAAATGCCGAAATTGTCATCCGGCCTGCTGTCTTCCGCCAGAAGGCGGGCCTGCTGCTGCCATTTGCCGCCGGAACGGACAAAAACGTAGACCGCGCCGTGGTTGCCGTCGCTGCCCGCGCCGATCAAGATGGTGTCGCCGCTGACCGCCACCGCCCCGCCAAAGATCGAATATTCCGTCGCCTCCGCCGCTGCGAGGCGGGCCTGCTGCGTCCACGTCGTTCCTGTGCGGACAAAAACATAGGCCGCGCCTTTCATCTTGTCCTCGCCGGGCGCGCCGACCACGGCAGTGCCGCCGTCCACGGCCAAGGAAACCCCGTCCTCCGAGGCCATGAGCTGCTGCCATTGGACTGTGGAAGCGACAGCAGGCTGCTGCGGCGCGGTCATCGTCAAAGCGGCGGCGAGCAGGAGCCAGCAGGCCGAGCGTCGTGTCATGTTCATCTGTTTGTCCTCCTTGTTGTGTCAGGCGGCGAGTGCTTGGGTTAAATCTTCAAGTATGTCGTGGATGTTCTCAATGCCGACCGAGAGACGGATCATGGATTCGCTCAGTCCGGCGGCATTGAGCTGCTCGGCGGAAAGCTGCGAATGCGTGGTGCTGGCCGGGTGAATGGCCAGCGACTTCGCGTCGCCGACGTTGGCTAAGAGCGAGAAAAGCCGCAGGCTGTCAATGAACCGCTGGCCTGCTTCCCTGCCGCCCTTGATGCCGAAAGCGACCATGCCGCCGAAGCCGTTCTTCAGGTATTGGCGGGCAGCGCTGTTCTCCTCGCCTGGCAGGCCGGGATAGCGCACCCAGTCCACCTTGGCGTGCTGCTGCAAGAACTCCGCCACAGACTGGGCATTGGCGCAGTGCCGCTCCATGCGCAGGGAGAGCGTCTCGATGCCTTGCAGGAAGAAGGCGCAGTTGTCCGGGCTGATGCAGGCGCCGAGGTTGCGCAGCGGCACCAGGCGCATCCGCAGGGCAAAGGCGACAGGGTTAAGTGAGCCGAGATCGTGGGCGAAACGCAGGCCGTGGTAGCCCCTGTCCGGCTGATTGTAGAGCGCGAATTTTGGATCAGTCCAATCGAATCTGCCGCTGTCCACGACGATGCCGCCGATGGCGATGCCGTGGCCGCCCATCCATTTGGTCAGCGAATGCACGACAATGTCCGCGCCGTGCTCCAAGGGCCGGAGCAGACAGGGCGGCGTGAAGGTGGAGTCGACAATCAGGGGCAGATGGTGCTTGCGGGCTATTGCGGCCACGGCCTCCAAATCGGTCATCTCCAAGCCGGGATTGCCGATGGTCTCGCAGAAGATGGCCTTGGTTTTTTCATTCACCGCCCGGTCGAAGTTGGCCGGATCTTTCGGATCAACCATGCGCACAGTGATGCCGAGCTGCGGCAGGATCGCGTCAAACTGGGTGTAGGTGCCGCCATAGAGGTTGTTCGCCGCCACCACTTCATCGCCCGCCGAGCAGATGTTGATGATTGCGTAGAAGATCGCCGAGGTGCCGGAAGCTAAGGCAAGAGCCGTCGCGCCGCCTTCCAAAGCCGCCACGCGCTTTTCCAGCACGTCTTGCGTCGGGTTCATCAGCCGGGTGTAGATGTTGCCCAGCTCCTTCAGGCTGAAGAGGTCGGCGGCGTGCTGGCTGTTCTTGAAGAGATACGAGCTGGTGCGGTAGACCGGCACGGCTCTGGACAGCGTGTCCTGATCAACAACGTGCCCGGCGTGCAGGGCGAGAGTCTCGAAGCGGCGCTGGCTCATAGGGGCCTCCTTGTGCGCTTGGGTGAGGAAAACAGATTCCTTCTTTGTAACGGATGACCGGGCTGAAGGCAAGCGGCGCAGAGAGATTTTCGGAAGACAGTTAAATGCCGCCTCATTTTTTGAGACAGGTTCACAGTGCTATTGGCAAGACCGCGCCTACTCCTCCCACTCGCGCTCGTCTCTCGCCAGCAGCGCCACGGAGGCCACAGGCCCCCAGCTGCCCGCTGGATAGGGTTTGGGCAGCTCGTTGGTCTTGGCCCAGGCATCCTGTATGGAGTCGATCCACAGCCACGAGCTTTCCACCTCGTCGCGGTGGATGAAGAGGGCCTGATTGCCCTGCATGACCTCCAGAATCAGCCGCTCGTAGGCCCCGGCGATGCGCTCCTTGCTGAAGGCTTCGGAGAAGCTGAGGTCGAGCATGGTGCGCTGGAGGCTGATGCCGTCGCTCAGGCCAGGCACCTTGTTGAGCATCTCAATCTCAACGCCCTCGTCCGGCTGGAGGCGGATGATCAGCTTGTTGGCTGGCAGGCTGCGGTATGAGCCGGAGAAGATGTTGTGCGGCAGCGGCTTGTAGTTGATCACCACTTCTGAGCGCTTGCAGGCCATCGCCTTGCCGGTGCGCAGGTAGAAAGGCACTCCGGCCCAGCGCCAGTTGTCTATGTCCACCCGGATGGCCACGAAGGTCTCTGTGGTTGAGCCAGGATTGCCGCCCTTGGCCTCCAAATAGCCGGGCACTGCGCTGCCCTTGATGAAGCCCGGCCCGTACTGGCCGCGCACCACCCGCTTCTCGATGTTCTTGGCCGTGATCGGGCGCAGCGCTTTCAGCACCTTCAGCTTTTCGTTGCGCAGGCTGTCGTCGTGCAGGTTGACCGGCGGCTCCATGGCCACGAGGGTCAGGATCTGCATCAGGTGGTTCTGCACCATGTCGCGTAGCTGCCCGGCCTGGTCGAAGTAGCCCCAGCGGCTGCCCACGCCTACCTCTTCGGCCACGGTGATCTGCACGTGGTCAATGGTGTTGTGATCCCAGTTGGTGGTGAAGATGGAGTTGGCAAAGCGCAGGGCGAGCAGGTTCATCACCGTCTCCTTGCCCAAGTAGTGGTCAATGCGGTAGACCTGCCGCTCGTAGAAGACCGAGGCCACAAGGTCGTTGATTTCAATGGACGAGGCCAAGTTGCGGCCGATGGGCTTTTCCAGCACCACTCTGGTGTTCGGCGTGACCAAGCCCGCGTGCTGAAGTCCCTTGCAGATCGGGCCGAAGAGCGTGGGCGAGACAGAGAAGTAGCTGACCAGCACCCTCTCCTGCGGATCCGCCATCGCAGCCAGACGGCGGTACTCCTCCGGCACGTCAAGGTTGATCAGAACATAGCGCATCCGGGCCAGCAGGCGCTCCGTGATCTCGCTGCTCAGCTCCTCGCGGACAAAGACCTTCAGCTTGCCCAGCGCTTCCTCCAAGAAAGCCTCCTGACTCAGCTCGTGCCGGGCCGCGCCGATGATCTTGGTCTCCGGGTGGAGCAGGCCCGCCTTTTCCAGCTGGTAGAGCGAAGGCAGCAGGTTGCGCTGGGACAAGTCGCCCAGCACGCCGAATATGACGAAGTCGCAGGGCTTTTTGTCCGTGTTGAGGTCAGGCGCGCAGGGTGTTTTGACGGAGATCATGCTTGGTTTGCAAAGGTCTGAGGGAATGGTCGGCAAGGACAAGGCTGTTCAGGCATCCTGTGTGAATCACAATGCAATGCGCTTCGGAAAAGCATGGACAATGTTTGAATGCGCAATTTCTCCTGCGGCAACAAAGAACTGCATCGTTCCATCTTGATCGCAAATTCAGACTTCTTCCGCGCCATGCCGGAAATACAGCATTCTTTTTTCCAGCATCTCTTCCGCCGTGTTTGCTGGGGACAGCACTTCCACGCAGATTTCCGGGGCAACGGAGCTTTCCGCCTGATGTGTTTGATCTGCCGCCACAGGGCATCAGAACACCAGACCACATCAGCAACTTTGGTGCCTTTTTCTGTGGCAATGGCGAATTTAGGGAAGGCTTGATGTTTCTGAATATCAGTCGGTTGCAGAGGTTATGCACTTATTATACGAATTCAGCACGCCCGCACAATAGGGCGAAAAACGCATTTTGCTGGGCGTTCATTCGGGCGGGGGATAAACGAGGAAGGGCGGACAGTTTTGCTGCGTCCAAGAAAGCTGATCGGACAGGATGACTGCCCGCCTTTGATTGAAAGCACCCTTCGGCTTCGCTCAGGGTGCTTTCTTTGAAAATTCTACAGGCCCTCGGTGCGGTAGTTAGGAGCCTCGCGGGTGATGATCACGTCGTGGACGTGCGACTCACGCAGACCAGCGGGCGAGATGCGGACAAACTTGGCCCGGCGGTGCAATTCCGGGATCGAGGCCGCGCCGCAGTAGCCCATGCCTGAACGCAAGCCGCCAAGGAGCTGATAAATCATTTCAGCAATCGGGCCGCGATACGGCACCCGGCCCTCAATGCCTTCCGGCACTAATTTGGACGGCTCGCTGCTTTTCTTCTGAAAATAGCGGTCGCTGGAACCCTGCTGCATCGCGCCGAGCGAACCCATGCCCCGGTAGCCCTTGTATTTGCGGCCCTGATACAGAAAGGTCTCGCCCGGCGTTTCGTCGGTGCCCGCGAAGAGCGAGCCGATCATCACGCTGCTCGCGCCGATGCCGAGTGCCTTGCAGACATCGCCGGAAAATTTGATGCCGCCGTCGGCGATGATCGGGATGTGCTTCTCTTTCGCCGCCCTGACCGCGTTCTGCAAGGCGGTGAGCTGCGGCACGCCGACACCGGCGACAATACGGGTTGTGCAAATAGATCCAGGCCCCACGCCGACCTTCACCGCGTTGGCTCCGGCCTCGATCAGGGCGGCGGTGCCTTCAGCGGTGGCCACGTTGCCTGCAATCACCGGCACATCCGGCCAGGAGGCCCGCACCTCGCGCACTGCTTGGAGAATGCCCGCCGAATGGCCGTGGGCGGAGTCCAAAACAAGGACATCAACGCCTGCCTGCACCAGCGCCTCGGTGCGGTCGGGCAGCTCCGGCCCCACGCCGATGGCCGCGCCGACCAGCAGCCTGCCGCTGCTGTCCTTGGCCGCGTTTGGGTATTGCTTGACCTTTTCGATGTCCTTGATGGTGATCAAGCCTTTGAGATTTTCATGCTCGTCCACCACCAGCAGCTTCTCAATCCGATGCTCGTGCAGCAGGGCCTTGCACTGCTCCAAACCGATGCCCTCGCGCACCGTGACGAGATTCTTGCTGGTCATCACATCCTTCACGCGCAGCTCGCCGCTGGAGACAAAGCGCAGGTCGCGGTTGGTGACGATGCCGACCAGCCTGCCTCCGCGCAGCACCGGCAGGCCGGAGATCCGCCACGAGGCCATGATCTCCTCGACCTCAGCCACAGTCTGCTCTTCCGTCACCGTGACCGGATCAACAATCATGCCAGACTCCGACTTCTTCACCCGGCGCACCTCTCTGGCCTGATCCTCAACCGACATGTTCTTGTGGATGATGCCGATGCCGCCCGCTCTGGCCATCGCAATCGCGGTGCGGTGCTCAGTCACGCTGTCCATCGCGGCGGAGACTAACGGCGCGTTGAGGTAGATCGAGTCGGTCAGCCGGGTGGCGAGGCAGACCTCGGACGGCAGGACTTCCGAAGCCGACGGGACGAGCAGGACATCATCAAAGGTGTAGGCCGGGGGTATGTCCTGGTCGAACATGGGATGCTCCTTGTTGATGGATCTTTTTTTGCTGGACAGAACAAAGTTGGTCAGCATAGCCTGAAGGATGCGCCTCATTATAGCGCAGCTGGCGGATAAAAGCAAACATCCGCTTGAAAAAATAATATTTCCCTGTCCTTAGAGCGAGTTCCGCCGGACAGGCTCGGCCTTGACCTCAAAAAGCTTCGGCCAGAGCTTGCCGGTGAGGAAAATCCTGCCGCTGTCCGGGTCGCGCATGATGCCGTTCAGCACAGCATTGCTGTCGTCCTGCCGCATCCGGGCGCAGAGTTCCGCCGCGTCAAGCCAGGCCGCCACCGCGCCGCTGTCCGGGCGGATCAGGGCGATCCGGCATTCCTGCCAGATATTGGCGTAAATCAGGCCGTCTATATATTCCAGCTCATTGAGGCGGTCAATGTCCTGGCCTTGGTCGCGCACAGTGAGCCGCCGCCGCTCGCTCAGGTCGTCCGGGCTGAGAAAATACAGCGTCGCCGAGCCGTCGCTGATGATCAGGCTGCCGCCGTCATGAGTGATGCCCCAGCCCTCGCGCGGCCACGGCCAAGCCCGGCGCAGGGCGAAGCTGTCTTGGTCGTATTGAAAAATGACTCCGTTCCGCCACGTGAGCTGATAGACGCTGCCGCCGAATACCGTCACGCCTTCGGCGAAAAACTGCGGCCCGTAATCGAGCTGCCGCAGCGTCTTGCCAGTGGCCAGCTCGACCTGCCGGAGCGAGGAGCGTCCGTTCAGGCCGGTGCCCTCATAGACTTTGCCTTGATCCCAGACCAGCCCTTGCGTGAAGGCGTTCGGATCGTGCGGATATTCTTGCACGGCAACAGCGGCGAGCTGCTCCGGCGGCGAGCTGCGGCTGAAGGGCGGCAGAAGCAGAACTGCAACTGAGGCCAAGAGAAAGGGCAGGATACGATGCGGCATGACAGGCGGCGTTGTTGGCGGATATCTGCGCAGTGAGCTGTTGTTTTTCCCTTATAACGAATTCTCTCCGGCGGCGCATCCTCTTTCGCGGCGGCAGACAAGAATTTCCCCTGCCGGACCTTTCTTCTTTGCAATCTCCGCCGCAGCATGGCAATATCTGCGCAGTCTGTCATCAACGGTGCGGCATCCCCGCCGCGCCGTTCAACCCGCTTGCCGAGCTGACTGCATGAAAACACCAGATGCCGGATGTGACGTGGCCCGCCACGCTTACACCCAAGCCCGGATTGACCACTGGAACCGAGTCGCGGCAGAGTCACTGCGTCGGCCCGATCTGTCACGGAACTACCGCCGCCGTCTGCGGCAGGTCTGCCAATTTCTCGTCCCTGCTGGAAAGCGGGTGCTGGAGCTGGGCTGCGGCAAAGGCGAGCTGCTGGCCGCTCTTGCCCCGCAGCAGGGGATCGGAGTGGATTTCTCCCCGGCCATGCTGGAGCAGGCGCGACAGCTGCATCCGCGCTGCGTCTTTGTCGAGCGGGACGTGCACGAGCTGCTGTCCGGCCCGCTGCCGCCGGAGCTGCTGGAGCCGCCGGATGTGATCCTGCTCTCGGACTTGGTCAACGACCTCTGGGATGTGCAGGAAACCCTCAGCAGCATTCGCCGCTTCTGCTCGCCAGACACCCGCATCATCTGCAACTTCCACAGTCATCTCTGGGAAGCCCCTGCGCAATGGGCGCAGGAGCTGGGAGCCATGACTCCGCGTCTGGAGCAGAACTGGCTCACGACCGACGACATGGCCAACCTCCTCCATCTGGCAGGCTTTGAGATCATCCGCCGCTTTGACGACTTCCTCTGGCCGTGGCAGACACCGCTGATCGAGCCGCTCTGCAACCGCTGGCTGGCCAAGCTGCCGCCGTTCCGCTGGCTGACGCTGACGCACTTCATGGTCTGCCGCCTTGAGCCGCAGCGGAAGCCGGACTGCGTGGTGTCCGTAGTCATCCCGGCCCGCAACGAGGCAGGCAATATTGAGGCTGCTGTTCAGCGGGTGCCGGAGATGGGCGCAGGCACGGAGCTGATTTTTGTCGAGGGTGGCTCAACAGACACAACTTGGGCCGCTGTGCAGCAGGCGGTCAGTCAGCACCCGGAACGCAAGATCAAGGCGTTCCAGCAGACCGGCAAAGGCAAGGGCGACGCAGTGCGTCTGGGCTTCAATGAGGCGGAAGGCGAGGTGCTGATGATCCTCGACGCAGACCTGACCGTGCCGCCGGAATCCCTGCCTCAGTTCTACGAGGCCCTGATGTCCGGCAAGGCGGAGTTCGTCAACGGCGTGCGGCTGGTCTACCCGCAGGAGAAAGAGGCTATGCGCTTCTTCAATCTGCTGGGCAACAAATTCTTCAGCTGGGCCTTCTCCTGGCTGCTCGATCGGAGCGTCAAGGACACGCTCTGCGGCACCAAGGTGCTCAGCCGGAGCCGTTATCAGCAGCTGGCGGCGAACAGAAGCTACTTCGGCGACTTTGATCCCTTCGGCGACTTTGACCTGCTCTTCGGCGCGGCCAAGATGAACCTGCGCATTGTTGATCTGCCGGTGCGCTACCGGGAGCGCACCTACGGCGACACCAACATCCAGCGCTGGCGGCATGGGGCTATCCTGCTGCGGATGGTGCTTTTCGCGGCCAGCCGTCTGAAGTTCATCTGAGATGGCGGCCTGGCTGAACAGCCTGCTCCAGCACCCGCTGACCAAGGGGCTGGCCGTGGATGACCCGGAAACCACGCGGCGGCGGCGGGCGATCCTCCGCAGCAAGCCCTTTCTCCGCTGTCTGTATCGGGAGTGGTATCAATTGATTGCCCAAGCCCTGCCTCATGGAGAGGGTTTGGTGGTGGAACTTGGCTCTGGTGCAGGTTTCATGAAAGACTGCATCCCTGAAGTGCTCACCACAGAAGTGCAAGAGGGATTGGAAGGCATAGATATTGTTCTGACTCAAGGTGGCCCGCTGCCCTTTCCTGATGCCTCTGTGAAGGCTTTGGTGATGACTGATGTTTTGCACCATATCAACGAACCCCGGCGTTTTTTCGCTGAAGCCACACGGGTTGTCCGGCCCAATGGCGGGGTATTGCTCATGATTGAACCTTGGGTAACGCCTTGGTCCCGCTTTATCTATACACACTTGCATTCAGAACCTTTTCAGCCGGAATCACCAAACTGGGAATTCCCTGGTCAAGGCCCGCTTTCCGGGGCCAACGGGGCTTTGCCGTGGATACTCTTTCAGCGGGACCGGCCCCAGTTTGAACAGGAATTTCCCCAATGGACCATCACGCACGTTCAACCTCTCATGCCCTTGGCATATCTCCTTTCCGGCGGACTTTCCCTCCGTTCCTTTGCCCCGGCCTGGCTCTACGGCCTCTGCCGTTGGCTTGAGCAAGCATCTCCGCAATTGGAAAGAAAAAATGCCATGTTTGCTTTTGTTATACTGACCCATGAGCCGTAATTTTTTATATGCTGGAAATTGCATTTTACCGACTTGATCTGTTGATGATTTTGCTGATTGCAGTCGGTTTGTTTGCGTGCTTGCATCGAGTGCCTGTCCGTTATTCCTCTTGGCTGATCACCTTGGCAGTCTTGGCAGTTAACATAGCCATACTTTTGGAAACATGGCATTCCGGGGTGTCTGACCATTCTTTGATTGCCGGCCTGCTTCCTTTCAGTGATTCTGCTGGTTATGTCGATGGAAGCTTTAAACTTCTCTTTGATGGCAGACTTTCTCCATGGGCCTCACGCCGTCCGATAACAGCGCTTCTCGAAGGGTTTATTCTGTTGGTGTTTTCTGCAAACTACCCTGCAATGCTGATCACTCTTGTTGTCTTGGCATCCCTGTCGATTGCTTTCGTGATCAACGAAACAAGCCTGACTTATGGACGGACTGCCGGGATGGTAATGTTTTTCGGGCTGCTTGTTTTTTATCGACGATTTATTGGCTCTGCATTAAGTGAACATATTGGTATATTGTATGGATGCCTTGCATTTGCAATGCTGCTGCGGTCGCTCCGCTCCCAGAATCCTCTGAAATATCTTCTCAGTCTTTTATTATTTTCAGTTTCATTGAATGCAAGAGCTGGAGCATATTTTATTCTGCCAGCATTTGTTTTAATATTCCCGATCGTTTTTCGCAAGTCAGCTGGAATATGGCGGAAAAAAATATTTTATGCTGTACTTTCTGTATCGATAGCGTTTTTTCTGAACATGGCAATAGTGCATACATTGGGACACAAGGGAAGTTCTATGGGAAATTTTTCTTATACTCTATACGGCCTTGTGCATGACGGAGACTGGAGGCAGGTGCTTTCAGATCATCCAGATATAAAGAAAATTAACGATGAGGAACTCTATAAAAAGATATATGAACTCTCATTCATGAAAATTAAAGAACAGCCTTCATCGTTAATTTATGGCAGCATTCGTGCTTACAAAGATTTATTTTTTTCATTGCGAGGCATATATTCTTATGTTTTGTTTTCGGCGATTGAGCGACATGTGTTATATCGAGAAGACAGGGCCGATGATAAAAAAAATTCCATTCTTCAGCGAATTATCAATCAGCCTTTTTTGTATTTCCAGACAAGCTTTGCGGCAGGCATCTTTATTCTTCTTAATATCCTTACTATTGCTGGCATTTACTTCTTGCTCGTTAAAAAAGACAACGTCTCTCTCTGTATTATTACTGGCAATCTTGGAATTTTAGCATCAGTACCGTTTGCCCCGCCATGGGATGCCGATTGGATGCGAGCATACGCCTCGACCATACCTGTCACACTGATACTTCCTGCGATAGGATTGCAGGCAATAGTCAGTATTCTTTTGAATTCAAAAAAATCTTATGAAATACAGCATATGGAATACGTTTCAACAGCGCGTTCAAGCGGACTGGTTTTACATAGCTCTTTTATGCTGTTTGCTGTAATCGCTGCGTTTTTCGTGTTTAGCATACCTGTCAATATCGGAAAACATTTAGCAGATTCATCGCCTGCTGTTGCTGAAAGCATAAAGATAATCCCTAATTCTGAGGTGCATTCGGTGGAGGAAGGCAAAGGATCAATTTTGAAAAAAAGCGTCAGCATTGACCTTGCTGTCAGGAACATGAAAGTTTTTCTATATGGATACCCTGCGCGCGGTAATTTTTTGAAATCTATACTGTCGCACGGAACGACACTGTTTCTTGGGTATGACACACGTGCAAGGCAAATGATATATATGATCTGCAACACCTCTGACTGGAATCGCATCCAAAGAAACGAGTCAAAATGGAAAGTTGCAATTCCAGAAGGAGACAAAACCAACCGTTGGCGAATTGTTCTTTCCGATTTGCCAGATAATCAGCACTTGTAAAAATAACTGTCAGCAAAAATCATTTTTTTTTTCCGGGACAGATATAGGAGTTACGCAGTTGCATAAAGATTGATAGGCTCAAGCGTATAAATCGGTTTCGTCAAATACGCCCGAACAGCGTCACGGATGATGGCAGTCTTTGCCTCGAACCAAGAAATTCCTTTGACAAAACAATGATATTCAA
>NZ_JBLWEM020000020.1:0-28338 GCF_048287365.2 Candidatus Electronema sp. JC
TCAGGACTGACCCGCTCCGCTTCGGCGCTGCTATAAACTCGCTGAGTGCCGATTAAAAAATTAATATAATCGTACTCACTTACTTTGGATTTATTCATCCTGATAGGTTAACTGATTTTTACCAACTGCGTAACTCCTAAAATTCATTCTGAAAGTCATGCGTTTGCCTTGGACAACGCTTGCCGTCTGTCCGCAGCAGGGTAATCAAATTGATGCCGGACATGACTCATTTGTGTTTTTTTGACCAATGACGCGTGACCAGCTCAATTTTTTTGCTGTAAAATTTATCTAATGTGCTGTCATCGCACATCAGAAATCTTTTTGTTATATCAACATGTTTTCAGACTTCCAAATAAAGCCGGTCTGTGCCCGGAAAAAGCCGATGCAATTGATGGGTGAACGCGTCATGCGACAGGCTTCCTCTTTCATCAGGCTGAACACGTTCCGCTTCCACGCAACTATAGACTTTCTGCGTCCATGTCAGAAAATTTATGTAATCATACTCTGTTACTTTAAGTTTGCTCATTCCGCCATGTTGCCAGATTTTTGACAACTGCGTAACTCATAGGGGATATCTGTGAAAATTCTTGTGGTCGAAGATGACAAGCGGCTGGCTGCGCTGATCAAACGCGGCTTGGAAGAAAACGCCTTTGTGGTTGATCTTTGCCATGACGGCGAGGAGGGGCTGTATCTGGCGGAAACCTCGCCCTACGACGCGGCGGTGCTTGACGTGATGATGCCGAAGATGGACGGCTTCACCATGCTGAGCAAGCTGCGCGAGCAGGGCAACGAGGTGCCGGTGATCATGCTCACGGCGCGCGGCGAGGTGGAAAGCCGGATCAAGGGGCTGAACAGCGGCGCGGACGACTATCTGGCCAAACCTTTTGATTTCGCCGAGCTGGTCGCCCGGCTGACCGCCGTGATCCGGCGCAGCAAAGGGCAGCCGGCCTCAATGCTCTGCATCGCCGATCTGAGTTTGGATCTGAATGCCAAAAGTGTTGCCAGAGGCGGTGTTGAAGTTTCTCTTTCCGCCAAAGAATACGCGATCTTAGAATATTTAGCATTCAACCGGAACCGGGTGGTCAGCCGCACTGAGCTGTCGGAGCATGTTTATGACATGAATTTTGATCTTGACAGCAATATTATTGATGTGTACATCAACCGGCTGCGGAAAAAAATTGACAAAGGTCACGGTCTGCCGCTTATTCAGACCAAACGGGGAGAAGGCTACATGATAAAGGAAGAGTGATGCCACTGCTCCGCTCGATTAAAGGCAGACTTCTGCTGTGGATTTTTTTATCAATGACAGTTTTGTTTGCAGGGCTTGGCTACGCCCTGCATTTCAAACTGCATTATGCAGTTGATGATTCATTGGATAAAATGCTCCATGCAAATTTGCAATTTGTCAAAGGATTGATTCACACGCATGACGGAAAAAACATTGAATGTGAATCAGACGAGTTCATTCAAGGCGATTATGTAATTCCTGATTCAGGACATTACTACAAGGTCTTTATTGGAGAAAGTCTACTCTCAGTTTCCAGCTCGCTGCTTGATCCAGATTTCAACCTCACGCCCGGAGAACCGCTTTCGCACGATCCGAAAATGCAGGAATGGCTCTATCAGCTCACCGGGCCGAACGACGAGCCGCTTCGTTCCATCCGGCATGAGTTCACTTACATGGATCAGCCGGTCCGCATCGTGGTCGCGGAGGAGATCAGCGCGAGCCTGCGGATGGTGGATCAGCTCACCAGTTATTTTCTGCTGATCACCCCGGTGATGATCAGCCTGATCGCGGTGATCAGTCTGATCATCGCCGAGTTTTCCCTGCGGCCTGTGCAGCATTTTTCTGCGGCCTTGGAGGGAATCAGCCATAAAAATCTGGAGGCGCGCATCCCTGCGGACAGGCAGGCCAAGGAGCTGCGGCGGCTGGCGGACAAATTCAACTCGCTGCTGGAGCGGCTGCAGCGGGCCTTTGAGGCGGAAAAAAATCTGCTTGGCGATGCGGCCCATGAGCTGAAAACCCCGCTGGCGGTGATCAAGGCGGAATGCGACATCGCCTTGCAGCGGGAGCGGTCGGCGGCGGATCACGCCGCCAGTCTGCGGAACGTGCGGAACGTGGTCAAAGGAATGCTTTTTCAGATCAACAGCTTGCTCACTTTGACCCGGCTGGCCTCCGGCCTGCTTGATGCCTCCTCCTTTGCCCGGACATCCTTCACTGACTGCGTGGAGGACGCGACTGTGCTGGCCGAGCCGTTGGCGCGGAAAAAAAATATTGCCCTCAGCGTCTCCTTGAGCGAGGACATGACCGTGCTTGGCGACGAGGACAGTTTGACTGAAGCCGTGCTCAATTTGGTTGAAAATGCAGTGAAATACAATCATCCCGGCGGTTTTGTCGCCGTGAGCCTGACCCGGCGCGACGGCATGGCCGCGCTCACGGTCAGCGATACAGGCATCGGCATTGCTGAAGAAGACAAAGAGCGGATATTTGACCGTTTTTATAGGGCTGCGTCGGCCCGAAGCTCGCAGGAGGGCAGCGGTCTGGGACTGAGCATCGTGCAGGCGGTGGCGCGGACGCACGGCGGCGCCATCATGGTTGAGGGGCAGCCCGGCGGCGGCAGCAGCTTCACCCTCACCCTGCCGCTGGCGGAAGAGGCGGCCTGACTGACTTAAAGTCCGCAGGCTTCGCGTTCAAAATCGGTCAGCTCGACGATGGAGGGATTGTCACCGCAGACCGGGCAGTCAGGACGCTTCCGCAGCTTGACCCGTCGAAAGTTCATAGTTTTCGCGTCAAAACTGAGGAGGCTGTCGGTCAGCAGCGAGCCTGCGCCGGTGATGAATTTCAATGCCTCGGCGGCTTGGATGGAGCCGAGCATTCCGGCCACCGCGCCGAGGATGCCGGCCTGCGAGCAGCTTGGCACCGATTTGGCGGGCGGCGGCTCATGGAAGCAGCAGCGGTAGCAGGCGGATTTGCCTGGCAGCACGGTCATGGTCTGGCCGTCAAAACGGAGTATGCCGCCGTGCGAGTAGGGAACGCCCGCCAGCACGCAGGCATCGTTGATGAGAAATTTAGTGGCGAAATTATCAGTGCCGTCGATGACGAAATCATACTGGCGGATGATGTCAAGACTGTTTGACGCGTCAAGATAGAGCAGCCACGGCTCAATTTTGACATCCGGGTTGATGGCCTTCAGCTTGTCTTCCGCTGATTCAACCTTGGGCCGGTCAATGTCGGCGGTGGTGTGGATGATCTGCCGCTGCAAGTTGGAGATGTCGACCGCGTCAGCATCCACCAGACCGATCGTGCCGACTCCAGCGGCGGCAAGATAGAGCGAGACCGGCGAGCCGAGGCCGCCTGTGCCCACCACCAGCACTCTGGATTGCAGCAGCTTGACTTGCCCTTCCGGCCCCACCTCTTTCAGAATCAGGTGGCGGCTGTAGCGGTCCATCTGCTCGTCAGTCAGGTTTATCAGCATGTGGGCCTCGCGGCAATGCTGGTCTGCGTCATGATGTCTTGTGTTGGTGGAGGAAGAAAAAATTGCCCCGCTGTCGGGCAGCGGGGCGCGTGAAACAGAAGCAAACCGGAAACGGTTCAACCTCCGGCCATAAAATACAGCAGGTCAACCTGATTTCTGTCGCCGACCATGGTGTCGTGATAGGCGCAGCGATGGACAATTTGTCCGTCGATCTGCACCGCCACCATTTCCGGCGACGGCACCTGCTCCATTTCCAAAAGACCGGCGACGGTCAGATGGGCCGCGTTGATGCAGCGCGGCTCTCCATTCAGCCTGATTTCCATAATTTTTCTCCTCCAGAAAATTAAGGCCCGCGTAAGCGAACTGCTCCCCCTCGCTCTGTATAATCACAGAAATTACGCAGAGATATAATATAACTTACTACAATGCGGCAGCTGCAAAGTCAAGGATAAAAAACGCTCGCCTGATTATCATGACTGCCCGTCAGACGGCTGCCGCAGCCGCTGGCGGAAATACAATTTATAATACTCTGAAGCGCGGAGAATTGCAATATTTGAACAGCAGTCCGGCTGCTCCGCGTTCGGCAGCAGCAGCGCAGCCGGATTTGGGGAGAAGAGCTTATTGCAGCACAGCGCGGGCCTTGAGCAGCTGCGCCGGGCGGCTGTTCGGCCCGCCCATCAGCTCCGTGAACTGCCGCGTCTGCTCTTCAGAAACCGCGCTCTGATTCTTCAAAATCAGCCAGAGCACGCCTTCGGTGCAGGGCGGCGTGGTCAGCGAGCCGGAAAGCCGGTAATAGTCGCGGTTCTCTGGCAGCAGCTTCTCCGCCCGCACCTGCGCGGCCATGCCGACTTCCTGGCCGGCTTTCGCTGGCATCTGCTGCCAGAGTTTCTTCAGCTCAGGATTCTCATCACCCAGATTGTACAGCACCGCGACCACTGCCAGCTGTCCATCCGCAGCGGCATGAACAAAATGGGCCTCCAGCGGGAACTGCTGGCCCTCGATCATATGCTCGCTCGGCGCATGGAAGTGAATCTGCTTCAGCTCGTAGGTTCTGCCGCCCGCCGTGAGGAAGGAGCCTGCGGAATGATCGGCCTGCGCCGTGCTGTTGGCCCGCCGGAGTTTGGTGACCAAGCCCGTGTAATCAAACTTCAGCGGTTCCAAATCAGCCTCAATCAGTCCAGTCAGATTCACTGGCGACTGGCTGGCTCCCTGCGCGCAGAGGGCGTAGGCCGGATCAAGCAGACCCCAATACTCAGGGCCGGTTTCGCCCGCGTAGCTCCATTTTTCCTCGGCAGCTCCGGCAGCTCCTGCCGCCAGCAGCGTCAGCGCCGCCGCAAGGGCGGGCAGCATTTTCTTCATGGCATTTCTCCTACAGTGCCTTGTTGGCTTCCATGTGCAGAACAAGATCCAGCATCCTGTTGGAATAGCCCCATTCATTGTCGTACCAGCTCATCACCTTGACTGATGTGCCCATGACGCGGGTGCAGAGGCCGTCAACGATGGAGGAGTGCGGATCGCCCTGAAAATCAATGGAAACCAACGGCTCCTCGCAGTAGCGCAGATAACGGTTGGCCGCATCCTGCAAGGCTTTGTTGACTTCGGCGGCGGTGGTTTCTCTTTCTACCTCCATCACCACATCCACCAAAGAGACGTTGGGTGTGGGCACTCGCACCGCAAGGCCGTCAAACTTGTTCTTCAGCTCCGGGATGACCAAGGCAACCGCTTGCGCTGCGCCAGTCTTGGTTGGCACCATTGACAGCCCGGCAGCCCGCGCCCGGCGCAGATCAGAATGCGGGAAATCAAGCAGCCGCTGGTCGCCCGTGTAGGCGTGGACAGTGGTCATCAGGCCGCGCTTGATGCCGAAATGATCCAAGATCACCCGCGCCACCGGAGCGAGACAGTTGGTAGTGCAGGAGGCGTTGGAGACCACGTGGTGCGCGGTGGGGTCGTACTCGTCCTCGTTCACGCCCATGACGATGGTCTTCACATCCGCGCCCTTGGCCGGAGCGGAGATGATCACCTTGGCCGCGCCCGCGTCAATGTGGGCCTTGGCCGCTTCGCTGCTGCAAAAGAGGCCGGTGCATTCGAGCACATATTCCACGCCCAGCGAGGCCCAAGGAATGTCTGCCGGATTGCGGTGGTTGCTGACGGGAATCTCCCTGCCGTTATAGATGATGCAGCTTTCCCCGGCCTTGACCTCTGCGTCAAACACGCCCATGATCGAGTCGTATTTGAGCAGATGGGCGATGGTTTTGACATCGGTGAGGTCGTTGATGCCCGCGACCTCGATCTCTGCGAATTCTTTGCTCTTGCTGATGGCCCGGAAGATGTTCCGTCCGATTCTGCCCAGCCCGTTGATGCCGATCTTGATGCTCATGACACTGCTCCTTTTTTTGGGGTTGTGCGTCTGTTTCGCGTCCGACCGGGAAAATCATTACAGAACTGCCGCCCGGAAGTCAACACTTTTATGCCGCAGGGCAGCGGCGCCGCTGCCCGGTCAGGTTCAGCGTTGATGAAACAGGCTGCGGGACTTTTCAAGAGTGCGGCTGTCAGCAGCGGCAGGCGCAACTGGATTGGCCAGCTCGTCTCCGGCGGCGACAGGGCCGAGGTCGAGCAGCGGAATGTTGGCGGAAAAATTCTGGTTCAGGGTTTTGATCATCTCGTTGGCCAGCACGCCATGCCCTAATTTTGAAGGATGAATGCCGTCTTTGGAAAACAGCCCGCCTCCATACGCAGTCGTGTAGCGTTTGCCGTCAACAGCAATTCCCGGCTTCTGCTTGAGCAGCGCAAACTCCTTGCCCACTGGCGCAGCTGTCAGCGTGCCGCGCCGCAACCGGCTGAACAGCCGGTCGAAGCTCATCACCGCAACATTGCTTCGCGCGCCCGCCGCCTTTCTGATTGCGTCGTTGAACAACTTGGTGTGGCTGCTGATTTCCGCGACCTCGCCGATGGTCAAGATGTCGCCGGAGCATTGCGGCGCAGGATTTGAGGAACCAGGACACTTGATCAGCTGTGTACCGGCTTGCATTTTTTGCACACCGGAGAGCGTGATGAAGTCATCAGAATGCATCTGATATCCGCTTCCATCGTCATTGACGGCAGGGTAGTTCAGAGTTTGCGGCGGCATGGTCTGAACCGACACAAGAAAGGGGATGCTGCTCACGTCCGGGATGGTGGAGACCACTACTGCCCGGTTTGTGTTCTCCGTATCGGCAAGAGTTTTTACTAAATCTTCGTATTTCTGCTCAAACACGTCAACAGGGGTCTTCAAAGCGATGTTGGCGGAAATCGCCGCGCCCAGCACATCGTTGTTGCCGATCATCACCGCCACAGTGGAAGGATTCTTTTTCAGGAGATATTCGACCGGGGTCATGTCGCCATATTCAGCATTGGCAGCATATCCGGAGAAGACCAAATCTGTGGCTTGAGCGAGGCGCTCCACCGCTTTCAGCTCAGAATATTTTTTTGTCATATCCCCAAGCGCGTAGCCCGGAACAGCAAGATTGTCCGGCGTGACGGAAGTAAAAGGAAGCAGCATCGTGCTTCCGGCCTGATCCGCAACTAATTTGGGCCAAGAATGCGGCACCAGCTCTGGAGCAACTTCAGGAAGGGGCGTTCCGTCAGATTTGGTGTAGCCCGCCATGTAGCCAAAGGGGATTGAATCCCCCAGCACCATGAAGCTGGACATGTCCGCACGCAGCCCTTCTTTCGCTATAGGCTGACTTCCTGCCGCATCCGCATTGTGCAATGTCATGAACCCTGTCAGAACCAGCCCAGCAGCCGCAGAACAAACCGCTTTTTTCGTCTTTCTCATTTTCTTCTCCTTTGCACTGAAACAGAATGGGGGAATATGCTGCGCTGGCGCATGTTTTACAGAGCGACTGCCGGGAAGTCAACAGCTTTGTCTTGGCAGGGCGGATCAGTTCACCGCGCGACTGACCGCCTCGCGCAGCTCCTCCGCCGTGTAGAAATCGCTTTTGTAGATCAGCTCGCCGCTGCGAGAGTAGATCACCAAGAGCGGAATGCTCAGGCTGCCGACCTTTCGGAGCAGCTCGCGGCCCGGCGGATTGCTGCCGGTGATGTCCACCTTCATCGGCACGAAATTTTCTTGGCCCAGCAGCTTGACGATCTGCGGGCTGTCCAGCACGGTCTGCTCAAGCACCTTGCAGTTCAGGCACCACTCCGCCGTAAAGACCAGCAGTGCCGCCTTGCCGTCCGCCTGCGCCTGCGCCAAGGCCGCCGGGCTGTAGTGCCGCCAGTCGGTCGGGCCGCGCTCGGTGAGATGAACCGCGCCGTAGATAGAAACCGCCATCATCAGCCCGCCGAGTCCCATAAAAACCGCCTTCAGAGCGCGGCTGGAGGCGATGCGCCATGTCCGCCAGGCCAGCCAGCCGCCTGCGGCAAGAGAGCAGCCCATCACCGGCAGCCAGTAGAGTTTGCTCGGCGGCTGCTCCGCCGTGGCGAGCAGCGTCGCTGCGCCCGCGCCGATGAAATAAACGGCGGCGGCGAGCATGAGCAGACCCATCACCTGCTTGATCAGCAGGCTGGCCGGGCCGGTGCGCGGCATTTTCCGCACTAAATGCGGCGCGGCGGACAGGGCGAGATAAGGGAAAGCCATGCCGCTGCCGATGGCGGCGAAGACGCTCAAGGTGGCCGCAGGCGGCTGGGTCGCGGCCCAAGCCGCCGCCGCGCCCATGAATGGCGCGGTGCAGGGCGTGGAGAGCACGGCGGCCAATATGCCCAGCCCGAAGGAGCCGTGCAGGCTGTCCTGCTCCGGGTGGATCAGATAGAGCCATTCTGGCAGGGGCAGGGAGAAAAAATCGAACATGCCCAAGGCCATGATGCCGATGATCAGGCCCACGCCGACCGTGAAGGCCGGATACTGAAAAAGCTGGTTGGTCGCGCTGAAGCCGCTGACCAAGGCGATCATTCCGCCGAGAGCCAGCCAGAAGGCGAGCACGCCCAGTGACATGGCCGCGCCGAGAAGAAAGCACTGCCGCCGGTTTTTCGCCGCATAGGACAGGCTGATGATCTTGATCGGAATCAGGGGCAGGACGCAGGGTGTGCAATTGAGCAGCATCCCGCCGAAAGCCGCTGTGGCCAGCAGGAGCAGCATTCCCGCCCACGAGGCTCCGTTGATATTGAATTTCCAGCCGAGGAAGGCAAAATTCACTCCGCCGCCAGCCGCCGCCCCCTGCCGCCGGGTTTGATAGTCGGCGAAGAGTGCTTGATGCGTCGGCGCGGCGGCCTCACCGGCAGCGGCCACCGGCAGCGCGGTCTCCAGCTCAATTTTCTGCGGCAGCAGACACTGGCTCTCGGTGCAGGCCTGGTAGTCCAGCTCCAGCCGCAGGCCCGTCTTCGCGCCCGAAGCCAGCTCCGCCGCGAATTTGACCGGCACATAGATGATCGTCCTGCCGCTGAAGGACATCAGCCCGCCTGCGGCATAGTCGGCTTTGAACAGCTCGGCAGGCGGATAGAGCGGGGCCTCGCTGTGCAGCCCCTCGTGCGCATCGGCCACAGCGAGCTTGGTCGGATACGGGCTGAAGGAATCAGAAGATCTGATCTGCCTCGCGTCGGCATTGATGTGAAATCCTTCGCTGATCTCCACGACAACGGCCAGCGGCAGGGCCTCGCCGGGCCGGACGCGGTCTGCGGGCCAGAACACCGCCGCGCTGACCGGCGGCGTGGTGTTTTTCGGTTCAGCCCAGGCCGCCGTCGGCAGAACGGCGGCAAAAAGGCAGGCCAGCAGAAGCTGGCTGAAGAGCTGTTTCATGGTCGTTCGCGTCTGCTCTGGAGAAAAGGGAAAGCTGCTGCGCTGCCGGAACAGCGCAGGAGGGGCTGGTCAATGAAAGCGGATCAGGGAGTTTTCCGCTTTTTGATCTCGTTGAGAATGGTGATGCCGACTTTGAAGCTGGGCATTTCCTCAGACCTGACCAATTCGTAAAAATCGCAATGATGGCAGTCGCCGAACTTCTGCGCGTAGCTGCCCTGCTGCTGCCCCTTGCAGAGCGAGCCGGTCACCACCCAGCAGCAGCGGCCTCCGTTCGCGCCGCTGTGAATGCCGTCCGCGCACTGCTCTGTGGCCACCGGACACACGCCCAGCTCATGGACTTTCGCGCCGCCCGGCTCCCGTCCGCATTTCTTGTATTCCCAGCAGTTCAGCTTTTTTTTGTCATCTCCCATTCCGGCACCTTGGTCAGAGTTTGTTGCTCCCCCCGAAGGTTGCATTCTAAACAGAGTCGGGATAAAGATCAAGTGCCACGCCGCCGGACGAAAAAAGGCCGCCGGGGAGGAGTTCCGGCGGCCTGAGGAAGAGGCGCTGCGGAGACTGTCTCCGCAGTTTCTGGGGGGATCAGAACTTATAGGCCAGCGCGACGTTGAAGACCCACGGATCCACTTCGACATCGACTTTATGAGTGGTGCCGAGGTCAGTTTTCAGTGTGGCCTCAGTGTCAATGTCAACGTACCACAGCGCAGTGTTCAAATGCCAGTTGTCGATCAGATGCATATCTACGCCAACCTGCGCGGCCAAGCCGAGCGAGCTGTCCAGTTCCAAATCAGCCGAGCGCACGCCGCCCAGACCGGCGACTGTGGGCAACGTGTTGAGGGTGTTCAGCAGGCCGCCGTCCACTTTTTCAGAGAAAAAGAGCGTCCAGTTAATGCCAACGCCGACATAGGGCTTGAACCAAGCATTTTTTTCGCCAAAATAATATTGCAGCGAGACAGTGGGCGGCAGATGGCGGGTTTCGCCGACATCAACGCCTTCCAAATCGCCTTTGCCGACAATGTCATGCTTGAACGGCGTGGCGGCGAGCACTTCAAGACCGATTTTGTCCCGCAGCATATATACAGCGGTCAAACTGAGCTGGCTGTTGTTCTCCACCTCAACTCTGGCGTTGTTCACGCCGTCCGGCAGGCCGGAGACTGCGCCGCTGTCGCCGGTGGGCATGACTGTGACAATGCCTCCACGGACAATGACATCCCCTTTTTCAAGCGGATCACCCTCAAAAAGATTGGAAGGTATAATACCGGAGCCAATTCCATATGCCATGACTTGCGCAGGGCCTGCCAATGTCAATCCGATCGCAGCGGCGGACACACTAACTTTTATTGCTCTGTTCATGATTGCTCTCCAAAAAAATCTCCTTTGAGACTCCCGCCTGTTGCAGCTTTTTCAACCAAAGTCGGGAGGTTGCCTTTGCACTCTTTCTTCAATTCTCGCTGATGGCGGGCAAGAAGTCAAGGGGTAAAAAGAATGAGATTTTTTAAGCTGCCTGACCAGCGGCTGCTGTTCTGCCGCCCATGCTTCCTTCAGGGCTGAATTCGTATAATAAGTGCATCGAACTGGTGACTCGTCATTGGTCAGGAAAACACAAAAGGGTCGTGTCAGGCATCAATTTGATCACCCTGCTTTGTACCGACGGGGAACGATACCTTCCTATTGATTATCGAATTTACAACAAATTTGTTGATGCTCTGACAAAGAACAGCCATTTCTCAGACATGCTGCGCAGGGCTGCGGAACGGGGATTCGCGCCGGAAACCGTCCTGTTCGGCAGCTGGCATTCCGGTCTTGAAAATCTTAAACTTATCCGGCCATTTGGCTGGCGATGGCTGACCCGTCTGAAGTTTAATCGGCATATGAACCCCGACAGAACAGGCAGTCGGCCGCTTTGCGAGGTCGAACTTTCAGAATCAGTCGAGATTGTTCATCTTAAAGGTTATGGCATGATTAAAGTATTCAAGAAAGTCAGAACAGATGATGACTTTGAATGCTGGGCAACCAATGACCTCAAAATGACTGATTTGCTCCGGCTCAAATATGCGGAGATCAGTGGGATGATTGAGACATATCATGGTGGTGTCAAACAGTTCTGCGGTATTGAACAATGTCAGGCGCGTTCAGAGAGAGCGCAGCGAAATCGTATTGAGATGGCTTCAAGAGCATTCCTGCGGATTGAAAACATTTCTTTGTCAAGGGAATCTCTTGGTTTTAGGCAAAGATTTCAATTGTCCGCAATGCTGTCAGCAGCTTATTTGGCAAAGCCGACTTATGGTCTCGAACCCATCAATCTTTATGCAACTGCGTAACTCCTAAATCAAATGTCCCGACGCGGCCCTCAGTCACTCCTTGGCCGCTTTGACTTCAATTGCCGTGGCCATGAAGCTGATGCCTTTCAGCACCCCTTTCACCTCGACCGCCGCGCCGACAGCAGCTTTGCCCTGCTCCTCCTTGAGGACGGTCAGCGGCGTGACAAAAATCTGGCGGTCGTCCACAATCCAGCTGCCGACCGTCCCTTCAGCGGGCAGCTGGCGGATCAAACCGGAAAATTTGTATTCCGGCTCCTGCTCGTAGCCCTGGCCGGGCTGGTAAAAAGGCCGCCGCTCCGGCTCTTCGGCCCGCGCTGTCCTTGCGCAGGAAAGCGCTGCGGCAAACAGCAAAGCAGCGCTGACGCTGCATTTCCGGCTGTTCATAATGTAAAACTCCCGCATCGTTGGAAGGGACAGGCTTCCGCCCGCCCCTGGTTTGTTTGAAATCAGCGGCTGCCGCTTGCTGCTTTGACCTCAAGCTCATGGGCGATGAAAGGGATGCCGCCGCCTCTCACCTCAACCTGCGCTCCGGGCGCAAGCGGACCATTCTGCTGTTTGATGAGCGTGCTGTCGGTGACAATGACCTCTTTGCCGCCGATCTTCCACATGCCGAACAGAATGCCCTGCGGCATGGCCTCCACCGGCCCGGAAATCGCGGGAGGAAGCGCAGGCGGTGGCGGCGTTGCCGGAGGGAAATTGGCAGGCGCAGGCGGCGGCCCCATTGCAGGAGGGAGAACTGGCGGGGCAAAGTTCCCTGGAGGAGGCCCCATCATCGCTCTGCCGCCGCTCTTGACCTCAACTTCGTAGGCCATGAACGGATTGCCGCCGCCTTTCACCTCAACATGCGCGCCGAGACCGATTCTGCCGTACTCCTCTTTGATGAACGTGCGCTCCGTCACCAGAACTTCCCTGCCGCCAATCCGCCACATGCCGAAAATCCGGTCTTGCGGCATGGATTCCACTGGCCCGTAAAACTTGCCTTCATAATACCCGGAGCCATATCCATAGCGTCCTCGGTGTTCGTAATACTCATCGCCGCTGGCATAGGAAGAGGCAGCGGCAAAGGAGCAGGCCAGCACAGCAGCTAAAGAAAATAATACCTTTTTCATGGCAAAACCTGTTGTTGGATTTCATTTGCCTATCTTTAGGCAAGATATACCAAGATTAAAGAAGATTGCAAACAAAAACTGCTTATTTCAGCGGCGGCGGCCTTTCACTTCAATTTCATCAGCCGCCAGACCGCTGCCGGAAAAATAGCCTTCCACCTCAACATACGCGCCGACAGCAACTCTGCCGCGCTTTTCTTTGATCTTAGTCTGCGGACTCACCTTCACCTCGCGGCCATTCACCCACCAAACTCCGTTGTTGACCGCAGGCGGCAACGCGTCAACTGTGCCGTAGAATTTGGCGCTGCTTGTCCGATGCCGCCTGCCATGATCATCATCGTCGTCATGCTCATCCCGGCTTGCCTGCGCGCCTGCGGCGGACAACGCCAGCAGCAAGGCGGTCAGCAGAAAAACTGCTCGTTTCATAAGTCTCCTCCTTTTTTTTTGCGCTGACGCACTGACCGCAGCCGGGCGCGTCTCTTCTTGTGTTACATTGTTACATGAAAAAACAGCCGGGAGCAAGCTGCTTCTGCGGCTGTTTTCTTTATCCTTATCCGCTGTTGAGCAGGAAGCTGCGTGTCGTCAAGCGGCAGCGGACTCAGCGGCGGTACTCATACATCTCGTGATTGCTGTAGCCATTGCTGTAGCCGCGCCGGTTGTATTTATACGCATCGTCGTCAATGTAGCCGCCGTAGTAACTGCCGCCGTACACCGGCACTGAGTTCATATAGCGACCGCCGTACTCGCGCAGCTCATGATTCCGGTAGGAATTGTTGTAGTTGTTGTAGCCGTAATTATATCCATAAGGATTATAATAACTGCCGTGCTCGTATGCCTCATGCCCTCCACGATGCTCGTAATACTCGTCACCGCTCGCCATTGCTGTTCCAAACGCCAAGGCGGTCAATGCAACACCACCGATCAGTCCTGCCAGAATCCTCTTCATGATCAAATCTCCTTTTCCCCTTGGGTTGAGTGCGATTCGCCGCTGCGTCTTCCTTATGTTTTCAATCTACCAGATATGAAATGAACGGAAGATGAACAGCTGTTGTTTTTTTGGGAGGCTATTTTTTTCAGCCTCTCGTGTCCTTGTTCCTTGGCCCCAGCAAACACCGCGTTAATATCGGTGTTCATACCTCTCATGATTTCGATGATCTCTGTTTCGGTATTCATACCGATCATCGTCATCGTGCTCATGCCGCTCATCATGGCCATATCCATGGACGCAGCCAGTTGCGACAGATGAAATCATGACAGCAGCTAACAGAAGGATTGCTCTTCTCATGTTTGATCTCCTTTTCGAGACGATCCGTTTCGCTTGAAAGGCGGATATAATTCAGCGGCTGTATTCATACCGCTCGTGATTTCTGTAGCTGTTGTTATAGCCATAGTTGCTGTTGCCGTAGTTGTTGTAGCGGTAGCCGTTGTTGTTGTAACGGTTGTTGCCGTAGCTGTAGTTGTTGTATCTCGGAACAGAGTTCATGTTGCGGTTGCCATATTCATACCGATCATGATCCCGGTAGGCGTTGTTGTAGCCATAGTTGTTGTAGCCGTAGGGATTGTAATAATTGCCGTACTCATAGCGCTCGTGATGCTCATATCCTTCATCTCCGCTGGCCTGTGCTGAACTGACTGCGATGACAGCAAACAATGCTCCGCTGATGACTGCTGCAATCTTCTTCATGGTCGAATCTCCTCTTGGGTGATGTAAGTAATAGTGTTTTGTATTCCGCACTGCGATGGAGGATTTGTTCCGCGTTCAAATCCTCCCTGCAACTCATGCCCGCTTACCGGTACCGGTAGCCGTAACCGCCGCCGCTGCCGCCCTTCACTTCGATCTCATAGGCGGTGAAGCCGCCGCCGTTGCTGTGATAGCCCTCAACCTCGACATACGCGCCCGGAGCCACTCTGCCGTATTTTTCCTTGATTCTCGTGCCGGGAGAAATGGCCACCTGCCGCCCGTTCACCATCCAGATGCCAGAGGAAGGCATCGCGTCAATGGTGCCGTAAAATTTCACTTTGTTCTGATAGCCGCCGCCGTAGCCGTAGCCGCCGCCATAACCGTAGCCGCGTCCGTATTCGCCATATTCGTGGCGGCTGGCCTGAGCGGAAGCTGCGGTGGACAGTGTGACGGCGACAGCCAGCAGGATGATTGCGCGTTTCATGATCAGATCCCCTTTTTTGGTGTGGTTTTTGGTTGCTGCTGCTTGACGGTCTCTCAACCCCATCTGTCTCTACTTTAGCAGAAGAAACATGAACAGAAGATGAACAGCTCTGTTTTTTCTGCCCTGCCCTCCATCTCACTCTCATCTGCCATTTTTTATGGCAGGAATGAGAATCATAATCAAGAGAGCATCTTTCTCAACAGCATCCTGATGTTTTTTCTCAATGAAAACATCAGGATTTGGAGGGTTTTCTGGCCGACCTCCATTTTACTTCTCATCAGCGGTATCTGTAACCGCCGCTGCCGCCCTTCACTTCGATTTCATAGGCGGTGAAGCCGCCGTTGCTATGGTAGCCTTCGACCTCGACATACGCGCCCGGAGCCACTCTGCCGTATTTTTCCTTGATTCTCGTGCCGGGAGAAATGGCCACCTGCCGCCCGTTCACCATCCAGATGCCAGAGGAGGGCATCGCGTCAATGGTGCCGTAGAATTTCACTTTGTTCTGATAGCCGCCGCCGTAACCTCCGCCATAACCGTAGCCGCGTCCGTATTCGTGGCGGCTGGCCTGAGCGGAAGCTGCGGCGGACAGTGTGACGGCGACAGCCAGCAGGGTGATTGCGCGTTTCATGATTTCTCTCCTTGTCAAGTTGGTTTGAAGTGCCGGTGAACTCTGTTCCCGTTCTTTATACTTTCAGATTACCAAAGGAAGGATGAACGCAAGATGAAAGAAGAAGATTTTCTGCGGCGGCGGATTTCTTTTTTTACGGGGCAATAAAAAAAGGCCGGAAACTTGCGTTTCCGGCCTTGAGGGCGCAGCGGAGAGCAGCTTGAATCAGCGGATGCCGGGATCCTTGCTCGGCGGAGACAGACTGCTGGAGTCCTGTGCGCCGATGTGACAAGCCTGGCAGCGGGTTCTGAGCGAAAAAGCTGCCGAGCCTTCATGACATGCGCCGCAATATTTGCCCTGATACATCGCCTGCATCGTGAAATCCGGCTGCTTCTCGCTCTCGCCGCGCTTCATCTTGAAGAGGCTTTCGTGACAGCTGCTGCAGGCAATGTTCAGCTCTTCAGCATGGTTGTCGTGATCAAACACCACCGCTTTGACCGGCTGGCCGAACACTATGGTTTTCGGCGCCTTCATGTCGCTGTCGTGACAGCGGGCGCAGCTGCCGCCCTCGGTGACGGCAAAAGCAGTGCTGCCGTCATGGCATGCGCCGCAGTATTTGCCCTGATCAAAGGCGGACATGGTGAAATCGCCCGCCGCTTTGGCCGCGCCGCTGACCTGCTGAAACAGGCTGTCATGGCAGTCATCGCAGCTGAAACCCACCTTGCGGACATGAAAATCATGGCTGAAGAGGGAAATGTCATAGGTCGGCATGGCTGAAGGAGCGGCTGCCTGCTGCTCCGCCGCCAAGGCAGGCGCGCAGACTGCAAACAGCATCCCTATGAAAACCAAGCTCTTCGCTTCCATGCCGAGCTTCATATTGTCAGTGCTTGCTGCTGGTTGCACTGCTGCTCATGCCGCGCGGCAGGGCAGGCGGCGGTTCAGGTTTGACCGGATTGAAGCGATGCTCCTGAACAGTATGGGGATTGTGGCATTCGGTGCAGGTCCACCACCGTTTTTTCCCGCCCACTTTCCATTCGCCAGTGCGCTTGCCATGAAGCCCTGTCCGCCATTTGCTGTAGGTGTCGCCATGACAGCTGCCGCAGACCTTATGGGATTCGTCAAAGCTGACCTCTTGTCCCCGGCGGTCAACGAGGGTGTCGCGATTTGCGGCGTTATGACAGTCAAAACACCATATTGCTTCCCGGCCATGCTGCAATTTTTCAGCGTCGCTGACGATGTCCTGATGCATCTGGAGCTGACGCGGCTCATTGGGCGGGGCTGCGGCCTGGTCTGCGCCGGGATGACAGGCACTGCACTGCATGGTTGTTTTGAAGTGCTTCATGCGGGGCCTGATCACAGCTTGGGCGAAGTCGCCATCCGTGTCATCGCCGAACTTCGGCATTTCACCCATAGGCACGGTGTCCGTGTAAGGATCGCCGTACCAAAGCACCGCGCCGGTGGTCGGCGAGCACTTCACATTGGGATAGCCGAACTTTGGGTTTGCATTCTCCACCTTGGTGAGGCTGGTGGAATCTTTGATGCTTTCGTAGCACTCAACTGATGCTGCGCCAGATTTGTCTTGCGCTGGCGCCGCATCGGATTTGCCTTCTTCAGCCGCTGCCTCGCATTGGGGCATCACGCCGCCTGCCAGCAAGACAAACAGGCCGTAGAAAACTCCTGCTCTCAAGTAGTTGCTCATTTCGCCTCTCCACGTGCTTCCACTGTTTTGCTGTCCCGCACCTCGCCGGTCAACACGCCAATTGCGCCCTTGGTGAGCAGGGTCAGCATGATAAAGCCGACTGCCCAGATGAACAGGACGTTGAAAATTTCAACAACGGTCGGATGATACACGGCATACTCGCCCAATGGAGTCGGACTGAAGGCCGGAAAGACCAGCACTGCCGGTTTCTCGATCAGGATGATCAGGAAGACGGTCAGGCAGATAGCCGGCAGCATACAGTTGTAGCTCTTCCGTATGGTGGTGTTGAGCAGCAGGATGAACGGCAGCGCAATCAATGTCATGGTCATCTTGAACCACGGGACATAGGCATCCAGACCGTGGTGGCCGTGCATCATGTACTCCAAGGAAGCGGCATGATGAGTGCTTGGATACAGCTCAGTGAAAAACTCGGAGGCGAACACCAAAATGATGATGCCCAAGCTCCAGACGATGACTTGCGAGAAGAAGTCAATCACCGAGTCAGCAATCTGCAGCTTGCTGAATTTGCGGATCAGGAGGAACATCAGAATCACCAAGGACGATCCCGACGCGCCTGCCATGGATAAAAAGGCGAAAGGAAGAACTGCTGTATGCCATGAGGAAATCGCCGCGTTGCTGCTGAGGATGAAGGCGGTGACGATATGAATCAGCGGCCCCCAAGCCACAGCCACGTAAATCAGCGGGGTGTAGAACTTGGTGTTGATCGGCTGGCCGATATAGCGCATGTAGAGCAGATAGGCCACCGCCACCAAGTTGATGCCGAGGTAGGTGTTCAGCACGATGATGTCATAGGTGAGCATCGAACTGGGAAAGTTGAAGATGCCTATGCCTGGAATTGCGTGCCAAGCCCGGTCTGTCCGGCCCATGTGGTAGAAGATGAAGTTCAGACCGATGATGACGAAGGTCAGGGCGATGATCTCGCCGAGCACGGCCAGTTCCTTCATATCTTTCCGCTTGTAGATATAAGCGGGAATCACCACCAGCACCGCCGCCGCCGCAATATGGGCGGTGAAGATGAAGTTGGAGATGAACAATTCCCACGTGATCTGATCTGTGGCCCCGGTGACGATGAGGCCATTGGTCATCTGCACGTAGGTGGTGAAAAGCCCCACCAAGACAAAGAAGGCAAGAAAGAGCAGCCAGCCATAGTAAAGGTTGCCGCCTTTAATGGCATAACTGAAAAAGTCACGGGCGAACGCTATCGGCTTGAGAGAAGCTGCAGCTGTTTGCTGTTTCATGGTCATTGTCAATCTCCCTCTAATCCATGTAGTAGAAGAATTTTGGATCGGTGTTGAACTCCTCCTTGAAGCGGAACACCTGCTTGGTCGCCAAAATCTTCCTCACCTCGCTTTCAGGATCAAGCAGGTTGCCGAATTTTCGTGCGCCCACAGGACAGGCTTCCACGCAGGCCGGATAGCGTCCCTCTCTCACCCGTTGCAAACAGAAGGTGCATTTTTCCATGACTCCGACCATGCGGGGACGGTTCCCCAGATAGTGCGTCTTGGGATTCATCTCCTCGCTTGGCAATGCCGGCTCGCCCCAGTTGAAGCGGCGCGCCCAGTACGGACAGGCCAGCTGGCACATCCGGCAGCCAATGCACCAGTTGTAGTCAATCACGACAATGCCGTTGGGATCACGGTACGTCGCCCGGACCGGACAGGCCTTGACACAGGCCGGGTCTTCGCACTGCTGGCACTGCACCGGAAAATAAAAGGCGTTGTCTTCTGGAACCAGCTCCGGCTCATAATAATGATCGGTGTAACCGGAAAGGCCGACATGCTTGTCGGCATGGCCGCCGGACTGAATGCCGTAGTCTCCCAAAGGATTGCTGCTGGGCTTGCCCGCGTTCAAATCTTTCACATCAAAGGCGAGCGTGCCTTTCTCCATCCGCAAGACCCGGATCCACTGAATTGCCGGATCACGGGACTGATTGTTTTCCCGGACGCAGGCCTCGACGCAGCGTCGGCAGCCGATGCATTTGGAAATATTGAGCGCGTAGCCAAACAGCACCCCGTCCAAGGCCGGCGTGTCAGCCACTGTGACCTGCTTGCTGAACTGCTTGCTGTAGCGTTCTTCCAAGCGGGCAATGGCCTTCTGCTTCTGCTCGTCGCTCATCAGCTCAAAGTGGCCCTGCAAATGCTCGGCTATGCTCACCCTGGCCGCTTCGGCGGCAGCTGTCGGGGCAGCAGCTGCGGCAGCTGCGGCAACGCCTATCTTCTTCAGGAAATCACGGCGGGATTCTTTCACCTGCCCGTCATCCTGTTCTTCAACCATCTCTCTCTTGTCCTCAGACATTGTGTGTCGCCTCCGTCAATATGAACAGGAATATCGTCAAGATATTTTCCGGGAATGGTTGCTCAGGATGCGGTCAAGCATCTGCCGCTTCTCTTTCTCGGTCATGATGATCAGCTCCTTGTCGGCCATGATCCGCTGCTGCCGCACATCCTCCTCAGCGCAGCGGGCGCGGACGTTCGCGCCGCCAGCTTTTCCGGCGGATCGCATGACCGCCGCCCCGGTCAAACCGGCAGCTGCCACGACACCCAGCGCAGCAGCCGCCCGCTGGAGAAAGACCCGCTTGCCGACAAGCGCCTCATCCTGTTCTTTGCACGCGTTCACACGCACCATCTGCTCTTCAGCCATAACGGCCTCCTTGTGTTGTGCTTCAAATCATGTTATGCCTTGAAAAAATCATTTTTTTAATTTTATCAATAAGACCGAGACATGCAGGCCAATCAGCGCCCGCAGACGCAAGGCGCCTGAAAGGGAAACATAAATTTATTTGGCCACGACGCTTCCTCAAAAAATGGCAGTTACTTAACTGCAAACCACGCTGGCAGTCAAGGAAAAAAGCTGCCGCCGCAGGAAAAAGAACAGCGCGGAGGCAGAGTCCGCTTCAACTGCGGACAAAGCTGTGTTATGCTGTGCTGAAGAGCCGGAACGGGCCGCTGCCGCAGCGGCGGGGCTTTTCCGCAACAACCTCAATTCACAAGGAGAAATACAATGAGAAGCATTGTCCTGCTGGCAGCCCTGCTGCTGGCGCTTGCCGGGCTGTCCTCAGCCGCCGCAGCGGAGTTTCAGCTGATCACCAAGGAGGAGCTGAAGCCGCAGCTTGGCGGCGCCGAGCTGATCATCATTGACGGACGCTCGCAGGCGCAGCGGGCGGAGAGCAAGGTGCAGATTCCCGGCTCGGTCTGGATTGCCGAGGAAAAAATCGACTCTTGGGTGAAGGGCACGCCTAAAGACAAAAAATTGGTGATTTACTGCGCCTGAGCAGGTCAAGGCAAGAGTGCCGGTCTGGCATCTCAACTGACTGCGGCAGGCTTCACAACGGTGCATGTGCTGGAAGGCGGCTGGCACGACTGGCAGAGCGGCGGCTATCCGGTGGAGGAAATCAAATAAGCCGCCGCCCGCTGATGCCCCTGTCTACCGCAGGGGCACCGTCCGCTCACGGGACAAGCTGTCCTCGCGCTGCGCCGCCTCTTGGAAGCAGATTTTGAATCTGCCGCCCGGAGTTCCGTCAATGCGACTGTAGGGCAGCCGGAGGGTCAGCGTGTTGCCGCTGATTGCCGCCGTGCCTTCCTCCAGCGGGGCCAGCGACTGCCTCCCTGCACGGCTGAGGGCGTAGATGCTGGGATAGGCCCGGCCTCCGCCGTCCGGCCCGGTGAGCAGCAGCACGTCCAGCTCCAGATCAAACCCTCCCCGCTCCTGTCCTCCTCCTGCGGCGGCCCCGGTGGCCGTGTCCATGTCCACATCGAAATAAAATTTGACCAGCGGGTCAAAAGCGTCCGGCCCGGCGGCGGCAAAGTAGTCAGGCAAAGGCTGGGCCATTGTCACGGTCAGCTCCAGCGTTCCGTCTTTGCCCAGCGCGGAGACCTCGCGGATGTCCAGCAGCGGATTGCCGGTGTCGCCTGTCGGGTCGCGCCAGACAATGAAGCCGTCAACCGAGGGCAGCGTCCGCACCTCCGGCGCAGGCGGCGGTGCGGCAGACTCCTCGATGACTGGCGCGGACGGCGCGCCGCCGCCCAAGATCCGGCTGAACAGATCTTCCATTTTTTTCGGCCCGCCGGTCAGGGCCAGTCCAAGCAGCGCCAGCAGCGGCAGCAGGATGCCGATCAAGGCCATCGGCATCCATAAGCAGTGCCAGACAGCGCTGAGGTCAGCTTTCCCCGAAGCCTGCTTGAGGTCGCGGTACACTGTCACCATATATAAGATTGACAGCGGCATGGTGAAACAGAAGGAAATCAGCTGCGCCGCCAGCTGCTGACCCGGAATATCCACAAAGAAGTGCAGCAGCGACAGCGGCATGGTCAGCATGGACAAGATGACCCACATCAGCAGCAGTTTGAAAAAAGTGTTCCACCAGCAGCCGCGCACATAAAAGCGGCTGGCCAGCAGCGCGTCCATGCCGCTGCGTCCTTCGTCGAGCAGCACGATGCAGGCGAAGATCATGGACAGCGGCACTGAGATGACCAGCAGCATGATGAGCAGCATCCCGATGATGCCTGCGGCCATGAAAATGATGGAGCCGCCCGCCAGGCCGATCTCCTGAATATTGAAGCTGAACGCCGGGATGAGAAAGGACAAGGCTGCCGCTGCGGCCGGCATCATCAGCATGACAAGGCCCAGCCAGGAAGAGAAGAGGCCAAGGAACAGCATGTTCACCCACAGCATCGGGAAGAGATTCTTCCAGCCGGTGCAAAGGGCCTCTATGATTCCGTGCCCCTCATCAACAGCGGCGGCCAGCATGGCTGTCCATATCCATGACCAGACCAGAAAGACCGCCAGCAGCATTGCCGCCCAGCAGCCCAGCAGCGGCAGATGGTCCACGGGGCTGGCCAGCATTGCTTGCCCCTTGCTGTCAAGAAACAGGCTCATCGCCTGCCCGGCATTCATCCCCAGCAACGTCAGCAGGCCCCAGCCCAGCCCGGCGAGCAGGATCAGGCCCGCTGCCGTGGACAGAAGCGCGGCGGCCAGCACCGGCAGCAGCCGCCGTTTGCAAAGGCGGAAAAAAGCGGCAAAGGTCTCGCTGACACTGCTGACAGGCCCTTTTTTCACTGCTGGCGGCGGCTTGGGCTTGACCGCCTTTTTCGGTGGTGTCTTCGGGAGCGGGACTTTGGGAGGAAACGGTCTTTTTTTCATCATCGCAGGATGTCAGCCGGGTGAGCTGCCTCGGTTCTGCTCCAGCAGGGAGCGGGCTTCATGTTCAGCAATGCCGGTCAGCAGGAGGGTCTTGGCGCGGCTGGCCAGGCCGCTCCTGATGACAATGGCGGATTTGGGAAGACGCAGCAGTGCGGCGATGAAATCAACCGCCGCCTTGTTCGCCTTGCCGTCCACCGGCGGCGCGGCAAGGCGCAGCTTCAGCGCGCCGCCATGCAGTCCGGCCAGCTCGGTGTGGGCCGCGCCCGGCTGGACATGGAGGGCGAGGAGCAGGCTGCCGTCAGCGCGGGCGCGCAGGCAGGGCAGCGGATCAGCGGCGGATGGCGGCGCGTTCATGCCTCAATTGAAACATATTTTCAGAGCGGAAGATAGTTTTTTCTAAAACCGGACCGTCTCCGGCGACAACATCGCGCCAAGATGCTGCAAGGTCGGCACCAGAAAGCTCTGGAGAAAAATGATGCCGAAGATCAGAAGCATCGGGCTGAGGTCAAGCCCGCCCATCGGCGGCAGCCAGCGGCGGATTTTGTGCAGCACCGGATCCGTGGCCTGAATGAGAAAGCGGACGATGGGATTGTAGGGATCGGCGTTGACCCAAGAAATGACCGCTCTGGCGATGACAATCCAGATGTAGGCGTTGGAGACTAAATAAATCAGCTTGGCAAGAGCGAGCAGGAAATTTCCGAGAATGAACATGAGGAAGTGAGTTGGTTTGGAGCGGCGCAAGGGCCGCTCTTTTGGTCTGAGCTGATCACCAGCCGTTCAGATGCACCCGCTCCGGCAGGAAAATGTCCTTGCGGGCGAGCTGCTGCGCCGGAGGCCCCATCGGCACAAAGGAGAAGGGGACAACATCTTCCGGCAGCCGGAAGAACTGGCGGAAATTCGCTGTCCGAGGCTCGTCAGGATGAACGCCTGTCCAGACCGCGCCCAGTCCGGCCCCGTGCGCGGCCAAAAGCAGATTCTGCGTGGCGGCGGAACAGTCCTGCACCCAGAAGCCCTTATATTTTTCCAAGCGCAGATCGCCGCAGACAAGAATGCCCAGCGATGCCTGCCGGGTCATCAGGGCGTGGGGATGAATCTCCGGGATGCGGTCGAGCAGAGCGCGGTCACGCAGAACCACGAACTGCCACGGCTGGCCGTTGCCTGCCGACGGGGCGCACATGGCGGCGGACAAAATCTGCCGCACCGTGTCCTCGCTGACCTCGCCGCCAGTGAACTGCCTGATGCTGCGCCGGGTGTGAATCGCCTCAAAGATGTCCATTCGAGCCTCCTTTCAGGTTAAACGGAAACCGCCTCGCGGTGTGGTGGATCAACGCCAGTTCCGCCGCGCAGCGCATAAACTCATCCCCACGGTGTTCGTAATTTTTAAACATGTCAAAGCTGGCGCAGGCCGGAGCTAAGAGCACGGTTTCCCCTGGTTTTGCCGCTGCAAAAGACTTGCGCACGGCATCGCCCATGTCGTCTGCGAATTGATGCCCGATTCCAGCGGCTTCGGCAGCTGCGGCCAAATCCAGCCCGGCCTCGCCGATCAGCACAACCTGCTTGACATGCTGCTGAAAAACAGGAATCAATTCGTTGAAATCGCCGCCCTTGTTCCGCCCGCCTGCGATCAGAATCACGTCTTTCTTGAAACCAGCCAAGGCTGCCTGCACTGCGCCGATGTTGGTCGCCTTGGAATCGTTGATGAAACGCACGCCTTTGATTTCTCCGGCAGGAGTCATCCGATGCAGCGGCGGTTGATAGGCGGCCAAACCCGCTTTGATTCCTTCGACAGAACAACCAAAGGCCCGCGCCGCCAAAATCGCCGCCGCCGCGTTGTAGGCATTGACCAGCGAACTGAGCCGGGTGGCGGACAAATCGTAGAACTCCGCCGCGCCGTCCACGCCAAAGCCGGGTTCCAAGCGCACTTGTTGCCCTTCGATTTTGGCTCGGCAGCCTAGCTGCGTACCGAAATGCAGCACGCTTCCGGCGGTTGTCACTGGCTTGGCCGCCACCAACGGGTCATCCGCGCCAAGAATGGCGATGTCCGCCCTGCCCTGCCGGGCAAAAATCTGCCGTTTGGCCTCGGCGTAGTTTTCAAAGCTGCCGTGCCGGTCAATATGATCCGGCGAAAGGTTGAGCAGCAGGGCGATGTCAGGCCGGAATTCGCCCGCCATGTCGAGCTGAAAGCTGGACAGCTCCAGCACCGCTGCTTCGGCATCGTCTGGCTCGCGCAGCCAGTCCAAAACCGGTGTGCCGATGTTGCCGCCAACAAAGGTTTTTTTGCCGGAGCTGCGCAGCAACTGGCCGATCAGGCTGGTGACAGTGGTTTTGCCGTTCGAGCCGGTCACGGCAATCACCGGCACTGGAATGCGCCCTGCGGCTAAAGCCAGCTCGCCGACCACCGGCACGCCCCGGCTGCGGGCAGCGTTCAGCACCGGCAAATTCGTCGGCACGCCGGGACTGACCACAATCAGTTCGGCAGCGGCAAAGAATTCCGGCGTGTGGCCGCCGAGTTCCACCGCCGCGCCGCACGCTGCCAGCACGGCCTGCTCTTCCGCCGTGATCTGCTTTTTATATTCCGAGGCCGCAGTTTGCAGCCCCAAGCTGTGCAAATATTGCACCGCCGCCAAGCCGGATTTACCAAGGCCGACGATGACGGCTTTCATGCTAGGTTGCAGTTCGATCATGATATTCAACAAGCCGCAATGGCGGCGGCATAGTTTTTTAAGCAATTCGCCGAAATTCAACAGGCACTGTCAGCCCTGTGTGTTTTCTTCCGCAAAGGCATCAAGCAGCGGCAGACGTTCCTGCACCCGCGCCGCCCGGCGGATTTGTCTAATATAGCACAACATAGAAGGAAGAGGGAGGTAAATGGCGCGGGAAATTTACGGCGGCTGCGGACGGAGCAGAAAATTCTTATATCTTTGGGTATGCTGTTGGGGATTTGAACAGCATCACATGCCCCGCAAGAAAACATCCGCCCGCCGATTTTTATGCGGAGGCGAGGAGACAACGGCTGGAATCCTCCTTACTGCATTCCGTCGGCAAGGCGCGGCTGCAAACCAAGCTCGGCGACAACCTCATGCAGCGGAACCGGCTTCTGCCCGGCGGCCTGCTCTTTCGCCGCTCGCAGTTCCCGCAAGTCCTCATAGGTTTCAAGAAGATCGGTTGTTGGATGACTTTCCAGATAGAGAGTATCCGGGCAAAAATCCTGCTCGTGCGGCCAAGCCACAGTTCCGTCTAAAACCTTTGCCTTGCTGAAATATTGAACATTTTGCAGCTCGCGGAAAAAACCTTTATCCAAGTATGGCTCGCAGCTAAAATTCTTGATTTCCCCGTTTTTGAACTGCAACGTCAGAACAGGAAAGTCAATCTTCAGTATTTTTTCAACACGAGGATTCATTGCAATCACCGCAACGGATCAATCTTATACGGATGTTCTCCTGACAATGCCAGTTCCCAGTCCGCCATCAGTTCATCTTGATGCAGCTCAATCCAAGCCTGAAGCAGCTTCATTTTGTTTTTTGGCAATTCGCCTTCAAGAACCTCACCGTCTGGCAAAGCAACCACAGCCTCATTTCCTTGGCAGCGAACATGGATATGCGGCGTATTGTGCTGCTTGCTGTCCATGCAGTACATATAAACGATAATGCCGTAGAACATTGAAATTGAAGGCATGTTGCTCTCTTTTTGAAGTTGCTTAGTTTATTGCCGCACGTCCCCGCGATAAAAAATCGGGCGCATGATTTTAAATATCAGGCTGCCGATGAAAGAAATCGTGGGCTTGCGTTTTTAACGCGAAGGCTTGCGATGAAAAGACAGGTCGTTGATTTTTAATTGCGGGCTGCTGATGAAAGAACGCAGGCCGCCGCGATTAAAACGCGAGGGCTTGCGATTAAAAATCCATGCCCCGCAAGAAAGCATCCGCCAGCCGATTTTTTGCCCCTGCCCGGCGTTTGCGGCAATTATTCGCATGATCCGGGGCGGGGGAAGGATGTTGCGGCCAAATGGAGCCGGAAATGGTGCATGGGATGTACCCTACATTACTTACGGGTCATTTAATCATTAGGTCGATATAATTTCCAAGCACCTCCAAATAATCCTTTATATCCATCAATATACGCTTTATATCCATCAAAATTAACTGTAGTATTAGGAGCTTCAACTATTGAATTCAAATGAGATGCTAATTCCGATGCAATGCCATTGCTGTCGCCAGTGTTACAAGAATTCAGAAGGATCTTGGCATTTATACTGAATACACTACTGGGAATATCTTTCACGTGATAATCACGAGTTCCATCTCTATAATAATCAATAGATTGATTATTCATTAATAATGATTTTACTCTTTTTTCTCCATTCTCTTGCTCTTGACCATAATCAAAGTAGATACCATTTTTGTCTCCATGTCCGTAAAATTCAAAATAACTAATCTTTATATTGTTTTTTTCAAAATATTTCATGATACTGATCACATCATCAGGACTTGATGCTTTTAAATGATATACACCATCGCTAAATCTCTCCTCTTCTCCGTCAAGAAATCTTCGTATTTCCTCGTAAAACAACTCTTTCTGAAGAGCTTCTCCTTTTTTATGATACGCATCTTGATCATCTTCTCTGGTAGAGAGCTGATGCCATACTTTATCCCCTGCATGAAATTCATTCGCAGTTACTATTAATGCTGCATCAAAGCCTAAAAAATCATAATAATTAACGGGATTATTATAGACATACCCAAACCTATGCAAACTCCCCGGCTCACTCAACCTCCCCCTGTACACATCCTGCCCCATCCACACCCCAGTTTCCGGCTCATAATGCCGTGCGCCAAACCACACTAAACCCGTGTTCTCATCAAACTCCTTGCCCGTCAAGGTGTAGTGGTTGTGCGGATCGGTGAAATTGCCGTTTTCAGGCAAGACTGCCCCATACGGCTCATAGCGGTAGTTGTGGTGCGAGTTGCCGTTCTGCTTGGTCAGCCCTGCCACATCCTTCTTGTTATTGTAATGATACCAGTACATCTGCCCTTGCGTGCCGCCCTTGTACTGGTGCATCAGGGCAATATTCCCGCCCTCGCCCCGGTAGTAGTCCGTCCGCTGGCCGTTGAGCTTGTCGTACTCGGCAACCGGATCAAGCCCGTCAAAGACGTACTCATCCCGCTTGTCCACGCCGCCCCCGCCGTTCTTGGGGTCGTAATGCTGCACTAAGCGGCGACCGCCGCCGTCATACTCCAGCGAGGTCACAGCCCGGTCTATGCGGTTCTTCCCGTTCTTGCCGGTGAGCTGGTAGTCCAGAGCCTCGATCAGGCGGTTTTCAGGGTCATAGCTGTAATCCACGCCGTATTGCGGGCCGCTGGCATCGGCAAGCTGGCGGTTGATGCGGTTGCCGTTCTCGTCGTAGCTGTAGCCGTAGGCGTAGTTCTTGCTCTTCTTGCCCGCATCGTGCGTCATGCCCAGCATCTGGTTGGCTTCGTTGTATTCGTAGGTTCTGCTGAAGCCGTCAAAAGGGGTGTTGGTCTGAAGATCGTCGTTGGCCGCCCAGCTCAGACGGTTGCCTGCGGGGTCATAGTTCCACGTCTCCTTGACCGTGCCGCCATTGTTCTGGAGCGGATACAAACTGAAGCCGGAAAGACGGTGCAGGCCGTCGTAGCTGTAGCTTTCCTGCACGACAGACGGCTTGCGCCAGCCGTACTGGTTCACGGTTTTGGTGATGTGGCCCAGATCGTTGTAGGTGTAGCCGTAGGCGGAGTTGATCTTGCCGCCGTTGGTGACTTGGCGGTTGATCCGCTGCAAGGTGCGATAGACCTTGTCGTAGGCAACCGTGGTTTCAGTCTGGTTCGGGTTGGCTATTTTGGTGATGTTGCCGACTAAATCGCGGGAATATTCGGTACGTAGATACTGTTGTCCGCGTCAAGCACCATGCAAGGCCGGATCAAACATTTTGCCTGATTTGAGGATGCCGACAGCGACATGCACGAGCTTGCGCATCATGGCGCAGATGATGACCATGGGCGGTTTTCCGTTCGCGGCGA
>NZ_JBLWEM020000021.1:0-65360 GCF_048287365.2 Candidatus Electronema sp. JC
TTGAATATCATTGTTTTGTCAAAGGAATTTCTTGGTTCGAGGCAAAGACTGCCATCATCCGTGACGCTGTTCGGGCGTATTTGACGAAACCGATTTATACGCTTGAGCCTATCAATCTTTATGCAACTGCGTAACTCCTAAAAATAAACGACAAAAAATTTATAACGGAACAAATTGTCAGGACAGATAAGTATGGAAATACTTTTTATTACTATTTGAAAGATGAGTCTGCAAGAAAATCTCCTGTCATAACAGATATATTAGATAATATTGCTGATATATTTTTTGCCTGCAAACAGCGTCAGCCAAAACAACGAACGGTTTCCATTCCTGTTATTCCTCCGATGAACAAAACGAATGTTTCTGATACATAGAGAAAAAAGTTCCGACTACACATTTCTTGGTCTTTTTGCAGGTGCTGGAGGACTGGATTTAGGTTTTGAATTGGCAGGATTTATTCATTCAGAATCAAATGAGATTTTAGAATGCGCTGTTGACACGCTAAAGATAAACCGTCCAGATTGGAACGTGGTTCATGGCGATGTCAGAGAGTATGCTCCAAGCTACAGGAACGGGCTGGATGTCTTGCTGGCTGGATTTCCCTGCCAAGGATTTTCTTTGGGCGGACACAGAAACGAATCTGACGAACGAAATTCTCTTTATAAAGAGTTGATCCGCATTGCCCGCATCATGCGGCCACGGGCGATTGTCATGGAAAACGTCCTTAATCTGCGAACGATGAAACATCCTGAGACAGGAAAGCCGTTTGCGCAGCAGATCGCCGACGATTTTGCTGCTGTTGGCTACAGCGCAATGTTTAATTTTTTAAAAGTTTCTCAATATGGCGTTCCGCAGACGCGCAGAAGATTCATTTTGATTGCCCATCGCGACAGTTCCTTAAAATTTTTTAATTTCCCAAAACCTGAAACAGAAATGTCTGTACGGAATTTCATATTTGATTTAGGGTAGGATGACTCTGTTCAAATTCCTAATCACAATCCAAAATGGGGATTCAAAAGCTATGCGCATACAGAAACAGGCAGCGGGGAAGAGTTTTCTGGCATTGCGCTGCCTGTCCGCTTAAGCAGAACAGCATCAGATGGACATCCTGTACGAGATTTCGACTCCCCCTTTCCAGCAATTGACACAGCGACAGTTTGGGGATGGGCTGCTGGAGATATTGCCGCAGAACGGATTGAAAAAGACAGATGCAATGGAATGTTCATTAGAAATCCTGAAGCGACAGCAAGGCTCTGGCGGATCAGCGCGAAAAGAATAAGGGCTTTCACCGCCAGAGAATATGCCCGCATTCAAACATTTCCTGATGACTGGGTGTTTTCAGGCAGCAACAAAAGAGAGCTGCAATTGCAGATAGGCAATGCAGTGCCGGTCATCTTCGCCAAAAAGATTGCCTTGAAGGTGCGGCAGGCATTGGAGGCGGCAGATGGAAAACGAAAAATTGCTTTTGAAGCAGGAGAACAGCTCCGGCTGTTCTGACATCTTCCCTCCAGCTTTCGCATAGTTGCGCTGAGCCGAAGCGGCTGAACAGCGCAACTATGCGGCACACTTCTCCTTCTGCCCGCCCCTGATGCAGAGCAAAAAAACAGACGCGCCCTACGCCGCCGGGCATCTCTCCTCCTACTGCCGCCTGCTGGGGAACAACGCCAACTACCGCCGTTATTGGCTCTCCGGCAGCATCAGCCAGATCGGCGACTGGTTCAATTACATCGCCATTTTTGTCCTGCTCAGTCAGCTCACCGGCTCCGGCAAAGCGGTAAGCTGGTTTCTGATCGCCAAGCATCTGGCTCCGGCCCTCTTCGGCCCGGCAGCAGGCGTGATCGCCGACCGCTACAGCCGCAAAGCCATTCTGATCAGCTGCGACCTGATCCGAGCCGCGCTGGTGTTGGGCTATCTGCTCGTGGAAGACAAGTCGCAGGTCTGGCTCATCTATCTGCTCGCTTTCACGCAGGAGGCGGTCTGGACTTTCTACAACCCGGCCCGGCAAGCCTCGCTGCCGAATTTGTGCAGCAAGGAGGAGCTGGGCATCGCCAACGGGCTGTCCGGCGCGTCGTGGTCGGTGATGCTGGCGGTCGGCGCGGCCTTGGGCGGCTTTCTTACTGCCCATCTCGGCTGGCAGGCGGCGATAATTGCCGACAGCCTCAGCTTTCTCCTTTCCTCGGCAGTCATGACTGCGGTCGTTCTGCCGCACCACGAACGCGCAACAGAACCAGCAGCCTTTTCCATCGGACGGCTCACGGGCTGGCATGATCTGCGCGAGGGATTTTTATACGTGCGGTCAGAGCCGAAAATCGCCGCGCTGCTGCTGATCAAAAGTGGCTGGGCCTTGGCGGGCGGAGTGCTGGTGATGCTGGCGGTCTTCGGGGAGCAGGTCTTCGGCGCAGGCGGAGAGGGCGGAAAAAGCGGGATATTGTTCTCAATGCGCGGGCTGGGCGCAGCTGTCGGCCCGATTCTCGCTTGGCGGCTGGTCGGGGAAAGCGAAGCGGCCATGCGGCGGGCGGTTGGCGCGGCGTTTTTTCTTTCCGCCGTCGCCTACCTTTTCTTCAGTCAGGCACCGGACATGCTCTGGGCCGCGCTCTGGGTCTGCTGCGGGCACGCCGCAGGCTCGGTGCAGTGGGTTTTCAGCACCACCCTGATTCACCGCAGCGTTGAAGACCGCTTCCGGGGCCGGGTCTTTTCAGCAGAAATGGCCATGCTCACCTTGGTGATGAGCCTGTCCATCTGGCTCACTGGCGCGGCGATGGACGCAGGCATCAGCCCGCGCCGCATCGTTTTTGGCTTGGCCCTGCTCTACATCCTGCCCGGCCTCGCCTGGAGCTGGCATCTGCAAAAAAACAAGGGGAGCTGAAAAGCTCCCCTTCGCTGTTCTTACCGGTGCTGCTCGCGCTCCCGGCGGAACTTTCTGCCGCTGTCCGCCGCCCTGTCGCCTCGATAGGCGGGCCGCTCGTCCTGCACCACCCGCACCGTCACCGGCTTGCCGTTGAAGTCAGCCCGCTCAAAGGCGTTGACGATCTGGGCGATGTACCGACTTTCACCCTCCAGCATGGCAGTGTTGCGCTGAATTTCAATCTTGCCGACTTTGATCCGCCCGCAGCCCGTCACCTCGTTGATCGTGCTGATCAGGTTTTCCGGGAGAATGCCGTTGCGGCGGCCCACGTTCAGGTGGAACTGGGCGAAATCTTTGCTCTCGCCCCGCTCGCCTGCCGTCGGAAACGACCGTTTGGGCCGCTCCTCTCTGCCGCCTTCTGACCCGCCGCGTGCTGCAAACGGTCTTTTCGTCTCCCGTCCGCCGCCAAAGGTTCTGCCGGGGCCGTCGCTGCGCGGAGGAGCAGCGCGCCGCTCGCCCGCCTTGGGATTGAGATCCGGCGCGTTCTTGTAATAATTCATGAACCTGCCGAACTCCAAGGCTATGATCTTTTTGACCAGCTCCTCGCGGCTCAGGTGCTCCAGCTGCCCGGCAACTTCCGCATACAGCGGCCCGACCTGCTCCTCGTCCACTGCCGCGCCGCTGATGCGCCCGATCAGGCTGACCAACTGCTTTTGGCAGATTTCCGGTCCGTTCGGAATTTGCCGCTGCTGGAACTGCCGCTTCAGCCTGCTTTCCAGCTGACGGATTTTGTACAGCTCGCGGGAATCCACCAGCACCACTGAGATGCCGGTCCGCCCGGCGCGGCCAGTGCGGCCGCTGCGGTGGGTGTAGTTGGCCGTGTCATCCGGCAGGCTGTAGTTGATGACGTGCGTCAGATCGCTGACATCCAGCCCGCGCGCGGCGACATCAGTTGCCACCAAAAGCTGGAGATTGCGGCTGTGGAATTTCTTCATCACCAGATCACGCTGGCTCTGAGTCAGGTCGCCATGCAGCGCATCGGCCTTGTAGCCGTCCTGAATCAGCTTGTCCGCGATTTCCTGCGTGTCCATGCGGGTGCGGCAGAAGATGATGGCATAAATCTCCGGGCAGCTGTCCAAAACTCGCTTCAGGGAGGCGAAGCGGTCTCTGGGGTGAATCAAATAGTATTCGTGGCTGATGGTCTCCGAGCCGGCGTTGCGCGTTCCGACGGTGATCTCCACCGGCTTGCTCATGTACTTGCTGGCGATGTCCGCCACTTCTCTGGACATGGTGGCGGAGAAGAGTAAGGTGTTCTTCTCCTTCGGGGTCTCGGCCAAAATCCCGTTCAGCTCCTCCTGGAAGCCCATGTTCAGCATCTCGTCGGCCTCGTCCAAGACGACGAAACGCACGGCGGCGATGTCTGCCAGATTGCGGCGGATCATGTCGCGCAGCCGTCCGGGCGTGGCGACGATGATATGCGCCCCGCGCCGCAGCTCGCGGCTCTGCTGCTCAATGCTCGCGCCGCCGTAAATGGCGACGATGTTGATACCGTTGATGTGGCGGGCAAAAGATTCCAAGTCCCGTGAGACCTGCATGCATAATTCTCTGGTCGGACAAAGGACCAAGCCCTGCGTCCGGCGGCTCGCCGGGTCGAGGAGCTGGATCAGCGGCAGGCCGAAGGCGGCGGTCTTGCCGGTGCCGGTCTGGGCCAGGCTGACAATGTCCGCGTGATTTTTCAAAATAAGAGGAATGGCCTGCTCCTGAATCGGAGTAGGCTCGGTGAAGCCGAGATCGGTAAGCGCGCTGATGATTTCGCTGCTGATGCCAAGATCTGCGAATGTGCTCATAAAAGGTGTTTCCTGTTTCAACTGAATGCAATTAGTGGAAAAAAGCAGTCCTGCGGGGAGGTCTGCTGCAAGACGCGGGTTGGGGCGGAATGGATGACCAAATGGACGGAAGATGAGAAGATGATAAAGATACACGGAAATCCGCCGCAGAACAAGCTGTTTTTTCGTTCCGCCTCTATTTTTCCGCCGCGTCGGCTGCGGCCTTGCGGCGCAGAGAAGGTTGACAGCGGGCTGAATATTCGGTTTAATAAAATTATTGAGTCATCTTTTGCTGCATCGTTCCAGACATAGCGGAATCATGGCATAATCGCCAGTCCCACAAAAGGCTTGTCCCTGCCGGAGCGATGCGTTTTCTGTCCGCAACCACTTTGAATGAGAGACCGCCATCATGGATAGACGTTCTTTTCTTGCCCTCGGAGCCAAGGCTGCCGCCGGAATCCTCCTCGCTCAAACTGTTCCCGCCCCGGTCTTGGCCTCGTCCCGTCCCCGCGCCGAAAAAGGCTTCAAAAATCTAGCTTTTTATCATACCCACACCCGTGAATGCCTTGACATCACCTACGCCCGCAACGGGGTGCATGATCCCAAAGCCCTTCACCAGATCAATAAATATCTTCGTGACTTCCGCACCAGCGAAGTGCACCCTATCGACCCGGACATACTTGACATCCTCTGGCAGATTCAGCAAGATATCGGCTGCGACAGCACCTATGAGATCATTTCCGGCTACCGTTCGCCGCAGACCAATCAGAAGCTGCGCGGCAGAAGCGGCGGCGTGGCCAAGCGCAGCCTGCACATGAAAGGCCAGGCACTCGACATCCGCCTCACCGGCAAAAACACCAAATTGGTGCGCGACTGCGCGGTGGCTTTGGAAAAAGGCGGCGTGGGCTACTACGCCGCCTCAGATTTTGTCCACATCGACACCGGCAGATTCCGCGTCTGGTAGGCTCGGCCTCAGCAGGCCGCCTCAGCCAGCGGAGCAGGCGTTTCAGCTACGCCAATGCGGCGGGCGGCCTCCATCAGCCTGCGGTCGTTGCAGTTGAGAATGACCGCGTCCAAGCCCGCCTCTGCCAGCAGCGGCAGCAGACGCTGGTGATGGCAGGCTGGAGCAGCCGGGTGCGAGGCGGACGGGCTGGACAAAGCTGCAATGCTCCGCGCCTCCTTCCTGTTCAGAAGGACAAGGCTGGTCAGCCAGTCAAGCGTCGGCTCAATATCGGGCAGGCCCTGCCAGTTAGGCCGGAGGATCGGGTCAAGATACAGCCGGGCCAGCGGCAGGCCGCTTTTTTCAGCAGCATCCAGCACCTCGGCAGCCAAGAGCAGACGGTCATCCGCAGAACAGGCGGTCAGGCCGGGACGGGTCAGCAGCACGGTCAGACCTGCGCCGCAGTCCCGCGCCAACGCCATCTTGTCAGGCAGGCTGGCCGGATCAGCAGTCACGGCGTTGACAGTCAGCTTTTCTCCATGCCGCAGCAGCAGCTCCGGGCGGGCCAGCACCTGCGACGCTGTGAAGAGCGGCAGTCTGGCCGCAGCCAGCACAGTCTCCATCGCCCAAGCAAGGAGGCCACTGTCCTTTCCTGCTGGGCCGAGGTTGAGATCCAACGCGTCAGCTCCGGCCTCGGCCTGCCGGACGGCCATCGCCGCTAAAGCGCGGCTGTCCCGCGCCGCCAGCGCACGGTGGAAGACCGGGTTGAGAATGTGCATGTCCTGCCCGATCAGGAGCAGGGGCCTTCTTGCCGCTCCGCCGTGCGGGCGGAGGCTTTCTTGGAATAAATTCATGATGATCTCCTTGCAGTGACGATGACGGCAATCTGCTGCCGGACAGGCTGGACAAGGAGGGGGGAGGGGCTGCGGCGGCATAATGCGCGGGCCGCCAGCACAGCGTGAAAGCAGTGCGGCATGACGTTTTTCCTTTCCTCGAAGGGAGTGAAACGGATGGTGCGCGTCGGCAGGTTTTCGGACTTGCGGACTTGGCAGGCAACGCGCCTGCGCCCTACTGACCGCCGCTTCCCGCGCCGAGGATCGGCGCAGTGCTGTTCCTTGCTGCGCAAGGAGACGGTGTTCGTTTCCGCTTACCGCTGCGGGACAGTTCCGGTCTCACACCGGATTCCCTCTTCAGCCGCCCGGCCAAACTGCGCCGGGCAGCCTCCACGCTTCCCTTGAAGCGTGCCGACAGCCATTTTGTGCAAGCTACTTTATATGGTGGGTGCGCTTCAGTCAAGCGCAAAATGCGGGGGCTGATCAGAGATCTTCCTCTGTGTCGACAGCGAGGCAGCAGCGGCCCTTGCCCAGCCGTTTGGCGGTGTACATGGCCTTGTCAGCGCAGCGGAGCAGTCTTTCCGGATCTGCGCCATGTTCAGGAAAAACAGCGATGCCGATGCTGGTGCGCAGGCCGCAGCCGCCAGGCAGGCAATTCAGCCCGCCAAATTCGTGGAGCATTCGCTCGGCAACGCCCGCCGCCTGCTCGACCGAGCTGACATCTTCAAGAATGGCGCAGAACTCGTCACCGCCGAGCCGGGCCGCCATGTCCTCGGCCCGCAGACAGCAGAGCATTTTCTCCGCCACTAATTGCAGAAAGCGGTCTCCGGCCAGATGGCCGAGGCTGTCGTTGACGGCCTTGAAGTTGTCCAAATCCAAATAGAGGAGCGCGACCAGAGTTTTTTTCCGCCGGGCGCGGGAGAGCGCGCCGCGCAGCCGCTCGTCGAACATGGCCCGGTTGGGCAGCTTGGTCAGCGGGTCGTGCATGGCCTGATAGCGCAGAATCTCCTCGGCTTTCTTGCGCTCGCTGATGTCGGAGAAGAGGGCGACATGATTGACGATGCCGCCGTCCGGGCTGCGGATCAGGGCGATGGAGAGCCAGAGCGGATAGACCTCGCCGTTGCGGCGGCTGTTCCACAGCTCGCCCTGCCAGCGGCCTTCCCGCATCAGCTCCTCCCACATCTGCCGATAAAATTCGCGGTCATGGCGGTCGGAATGCTGAAAAGAAGGCCGCTGGCCGATGACTTCCTCGCTCCGCCAGCCGGTGATGGCGGTGAAGGCCGGGTTGACCATGATGATCCGGTTCTCGGCATCGGTGATCAGCATTCCCTCGGAGCTGGTCTCAAACACGGTGTGGGCCAGCCGCAGACTGCGCTCCGCCTCTTTCTGCCCGGTCAGGTCGCTGATCACGCAGACAAAACCGCTGCATCTGCCGTCGCTGTCCCTCTGCGGGCTGAGCCAGTGGCCGCCGGGAAACTGGCTGCCGTCCTTGCGCACAAAGACCTTGTCGGCGTAATGCTGCTCCAGCGCGCCGCTGCGGAGCTGCTCCGCAGCCGCCCGCGCCTTGGCGGCGCAGTCCGGGCGGAGCATGTCCCAGAGGCGCATTCCTTGGAACTCCTCCTCGCTGTAGCCGAAAATCTGGGCGTACATGCCGTTGACCTTCTCATAGCGGCAGCTGATGTCCAGCACGCCGATGCAGACTCCGGCGTTGTTCAGCACCGCCTCGGTGCGGGCCTCGCTCTCCAGCAGGGCGGCATGGGCGCGCTCAAGAGCGCTGATTTTTTCTTTCAGCTCCTGATTGCGGCGGGCCAGCTCCAGCTGAGTTTTGCGCAGCTTGACATGGGTGGAGACTCTGGCGATCAGCTCGGACGGCTCGTAGGGCTTGACTAAAAAATCCGCGCCGCCGGCCTTGAAGCCCCGGATCCGGTTGGCCACGTCGCGCAGGGCGGTGAGGAAAAGCACCGGGATGTCCGCCAGATCTGGATCGGCCTTGAGCTGGGCGCAGACCTCGAAGCCGTCCATTTCCGGCATGCTGATGTCTAAAAGGATGATGTCGGGCTGATCGGCGCGGCAGCGGGACAGCACTTGGGTGGGATTGGTCAGAGACAGCGGGCGGAAGCCATGGCCTTTGAGGATGGCTTCCAAGAGAAGGAGGTCGCTGTGCCGGTCATCGACAATCAGAATGCGGGGCGGCGGCGCGTCAGGTGTGGCCAACGGTCTCATCCTTGCGGGTCATGGCCTCCATGATCAGCGCCATCAGGCTGGCCTGAATACGCTTTTTCGCTTTTTTGCCCGTCGGTATTTCGGTGAAGCGGATGCTGGCCCCCTCGACGACGATCAAAGAATAGGCCGCCTCCTCGCCGCTCTGGCCCCGAAACGAGGCATCGAAGACCTCGCCGTTCTCAATGTAGAAAAAGCCCTTGTCCTGATCCGGGGCGGTGATCTCGAGCAGGCAGGTCTTCTGCTCCAAAGCGATCATCTGGAGGAAGTTGGCCACCGAGATGCCTTTCATCATTCCGTCCGCTGTTTTGGGCTTGGCCAGGGCGTTCTGAATCGCCTCCACCAGCTTGTTGATGGTGAACGGCTTTTTCAGCAGCAGCTGGCCGGTCTGCCCGAACTGCTTCTCGATGTCCGGCGTGGAATGGGCGGTCATGATCACGCAGGGCGTTTTTGGAAACGCGTCATTGACATAGGCCAGCAGGGTCAGCCCGTCGATTTTCGGCATTTGCAGGTCAGTGATGATCAGATCCACCGGCTTGCGGTTGAGCACGCCGATGGCCTCCTCGCCGTTGTTGGAGAGGATGATGTCAAAATCCTGCTGATATTTTTTCAGACTGATCCCCAGCAGGCGCTGAAAGCCCAAGTCGTCATCCACTATAAGCACATTTTTCATGTTCCATGCTGCCGAAAAAGTTGGTCAGAAAGGCGCGGATCAGTCGTCCTTGTCCCGCCGTTCAAAATCCAGCAGCGAGCAGATCAACTGGTCGAGCTGCTCCGCCGCTTTGATCACAGGACGGCCTATTGTCTCAAATTCCTTGTTGTTCCGCAACATGCTGCCAATAGCGTCAATGCCGAAGAGGATGGTGGCGAGGCTCTCGCGCACTGCCTGCCGGTTCTGCTCCAGCACGCTGTTGATGGCCGACTCGGCGGCGTGGCAGCGCCGCGCGGGCTGCTCCCGGCTGTCTGGCGGCAGCAGATGCGCTGTGCCGCCGTCCTCGCCGTCCTCGTCAAAAAGGGGCAGATGGACAAAGCGGGGCAGTTCCGGGGCCGAGCCGAGCAGGCATTCGTCGCAGGCCGCGCCGCTGCGGCTGATGATGTCCGCGCTGCTCCTGCCGAGCATTTCTGAAAGCTGCATTCCGCACAGAGCCTGAGCCGCCCGGTTGGCCCAGATGATCCGCCGCCGCCCGCTCTCAATCAAAATCCTTTCCGGCAGGCTGTCCAAGATGGTCAGCAGGCCGCTGTTCTCCCGCTTCAGCCGCTCCTGCTCGCTCTCCACCTCCATGCTGCTTTGCCGGAGGGACTGGATCAGGCTCTCAGACTGCTTCCGCTGCTGCTCCAGAAGCTGCTTGATCCTCAGCTGGACCATGATCCGGGCATTGAGGATCTGGAGGTTGATCGGCTTGCTGATGTAGTCCACCGCGCCGAGGCTGAAGCCGCGCTGCTCGTCATCCTCGCGGTCGCGCGCGCTGACAAAGATCACCGCAATTTTACGGGTGACTGGATTTTCTTTCAGCCGCTTGCAGACCTCGTAGCCGTCCATGCCCGGCATGTTCAAGTCGAGCAGGATCAGATCCGGCTGCCGCTCCGCCGCCAGCACCAAGCCGTGGATGCCGGTGGAGGCGATGGAGACCGTGTACTCCTTCTCCAGCGTTTTTTTCATCAGCTGAAGGTGGAACACGTCGTCATCAACAAAGAGCAGGTGATAATGCAGCGTGTTGATTGTTTTCGCCGGAAACTTATGCGGAATGATCGTCTCTTTCGACATCGAATTGCCGCAGAACTGGCAGACAATCGGCGTGCTGTCAATCTGCTCCAGCAGCTCGTCCGGGACATTGTTCCGCCCGCCGCATTCCTCGCAGAAGATCAGTTTCATCGCTGTCAGCCTCCGCTCCGGGCGAGAAGAGGCCGCAGCCCCTCTTCCAGCTGGTCAAGCAGTCCGCCGTAATCTGCCGCTTCGCCTGTCTTGCCCTTCAGCTCCACCTGCCGGGCCAGCTCCGCCGCCTCCTTGAGGCCGATGCCGAGCAGCACGCCCTTGGCCTTGTGGCCGGCGGCGGAAAGGGCGGCCAGCTCGCCGGAGGCCAGATCTTTCCGGGCCTGCTCCAAGGTCTCTTTGATCGAGTCGGCGGAAATCTGCACCATCTGCTCGACCTGATCCGGCTCCAGCTGATACATTTCACTGAGATGCGCCGCGACCTTCGCCACCAGCTCTCCGTTGTCGTTTCCGTTTTTGTTCATTGTCGCCGCGTCCTCGGTCTGTGATTGCTCCGCCGCGCAGGCGCAGCTGATCATTTTTTCGTTCCGGCAGCACCGCTGCCGCCAGATCAGTTCGTATATCTGCCTGAAGATGACATTGTAGATGTCCTTGATTTGGAACGGCTTGACCGCGTATTCATCCATGCCCGCCTCCAGGCAGCGCTGCCGGTCCTCATGCAAATTGTGCGCGGTCAGGGCCACCACCGGCAGATGCCTGCCTTTGAGCCGGCAGCGCAAAGCATCGCGGAAATCATCCGGCAGCGTCATGCTGTCAAGACAGCAGGGGTCCTGCTCGCAGGCGCGGATGATTCTGGTCACTGTCAGCCCGTCCATGACCGGCATCTGCACGTCCATCAGCACCAGATCGAACGGCTCGCTCTCTTCGGTCAGCAGCTTGAGCGCCTCCAGCCCGTCCTTGGCCTCCGCGACCTGATGCCGGTCGCGGATGAGCGTGGCCTTGGCCACATACCGGTTTGACTCGCTGTCGTCCACCACTAAAATGCGCAGCGGCTTGATCTTGCTGTCATCACCGGGCTTCAGCGTCTTCGCCTCCTCCTCGCCGACTTTGCCGCAAAGAACAGTGAAGGTGAAGACGCTGCCTGCGCCCAGCTCGCTCTCGGCGCGGATGCCGCCGCCCATCAGCTCGCAGAGCCTGCGGCAGACAGTCAGGCCGATGCCGGGGCCGGGATTCTTCCGGCTGAGACTGGTGTCAATCTGATAAAAGCTGTCAAAGATATTTTCCAGCTGATCCGGGGCGATGCCCATGCCCTGATCACGGACGACAAAGGTCAGCCGCACCTGTTCCGCGCTGAAATCCTCCGCAGACGCCGTCACGGAAATTTTGCCGCGTTCGCTGAATTTTATGCTGTTATCGAGCAGCTTAACAAGAATCTGGCGCAAACGCAACGCATCTCCGGCGACAAATTCAGGAACCTCGGACCCGGCGGCCCAAGTCAGGCTGAGTTTTTTCTCCTCGGCCTGACAAGCGACCATCTTCACCGCGTCACAGATGACTGACCGCAGCTCAAAGGGCGCGTTCTTCAGCTGCGGCTTGCGGACCGGATCCATGTTGGCAATATCGAGGACATCGTCGAGCAGCAGCATCAGCAAATCAGCGGCCTTTTTGACCCGGTCGACATAGTCTTCCTGCTCCTCGTTCAGGCCGCTCTTCAGCGCCAGCTCGCTCATGCCGATGATGGAGTTCATCGGCGTGCGGATCTCATGGCTGATGTTGGCGAGGAAATTGGTCTTGGCCTGGCTGGCCTGCTCAGCCCGCTCCTTGGCCAGCTGGAGCTGCCGCTCCTCCTCCTTCTGACGGCTGATGTCCTTGGTCAGCCAGACCGCGCCCTGCTCCGGCAGGCCGGGGTCAATCATCTTGCCGGTCAGCGAGCACCAGAAAAAGCTGCCGTCCTTGCGCCGCATGAGCTGGTCGGCGTGAAAGACCTCATCCCGCGAGAACGCCTCCTGCGCGGCGGCAAGAGTCGCCCGGTGCGCCGCCTCGTCTTTGAAAAGCGAGCTGATCGGCGGCAGCTCCGACCCTTCCTCCCAGTCCGCGTGGCCGAACATCTCCGCCGCCGCCCGGCTGGCCCAGGCGAAGCGGTCATGCACCACGTGGGCGATGCCGATGGCCGCGTGCTCGACCATCAGCTCCAGCTTGGCCAGCTGGGCCTTGAATTTCCGCTCCAGCTCCAGCCGCTGGGTGATGTCATTTTTGATGGCAAGATAATAGCTGATCCGGCCTTTGTCATCATATAACGGGCAGACAGTCTGCCCCTCCCAGTACATCGAGCCGTCCTTTCTCCGGCTGCGGAGGAAGCCCTTCCAAGTGCCGCCGCCGCTGATCCGCCGCCATATCTCCCGGCTGAGAGGGGTGTCCCGCTCGCCCGCGCAAAGCGCCGCAGGCTCCGTGCCGCAGATCTCCTCCCGGCTCCAGCCGGTCAGCTCGGCAAAAGCCGGGTTGACATAGGCGATGCGGGCCTCGCGGTCGGTGATCACAATGGCGCTGGTGCTTTGCTCCACGGCCTGCGAGAAGAGGAAAAGCTGCTCCTGCTCCCGCTTCCGTTCGGAAATGTCCGAAAAAAAGGAGAAGCAGACATTGCCGCTGCCGGGCGCCGCGATGCAGGAGGAGTTGATCAGCACCGCCGCTGTCCCGCCGTCAGCCAGCCGCAGCCTGCCCTCCTGGCAGATGTCCCGCAGCCGCCGCACCTCCGTCAGGCCGCCGTCCTCTTCCGGCAGGAGAAACTCAGCAGGCAGGCGGCCCACAATCTGTTCAGCCTCCAAGCCCAGCAGGCGGCAGAGGCTCTGGTTGACCTCCAGAATGCGGCCTGTTGCAAAATCATTCAGCCAGAAGCCCTGCGGGTTGCGGTTGATGATTGTCTCATACTTCTCCTTTTCGACGATCCGCCGCTCGGCCTCGCGCTTGAGCGTTTCAGCGGCGAGCAGCGCCTGGCTGTGCCGCCGGTTGACCATCCAGAGCAGGCAGAGCATGACGCAGAGCATCGCGCCGAGCATGACCAAGTAGCCGGAATAATCGGAGGAGGCTGGATGATAGTTGCGGTGAAACCAGTCCCGGCTGACCACGTGAATCAGAGAAAGGTCACGGCTGACAATGGGATAATGAAAAATGTAATATTCGATTCCGGCGGCGTTTTTCTGCCGGAGGAAGCCGGAGGCAAGCAGTTCCTCCCGGCTGTAGCCTGGGAAGTCGAGCAGCTCGACAGCCAGCTGCGGCGGCGGGTTCTCCGGCAGAAAGCCTTTGGGCAGGGGCTGGAGGGAGGCCAGCGAGCTGTCCATGGTGTTGAAAAGAATGTTGCCGTCAGTGCTGAGTCCGATGCGGCTGTCCGCAGGCAGAGGCGGCTCTTTGGTGAACGAGGTGGTGAAGGTGTGAAGATAGAAGAAGCTCGGCCTGATCTCCAGCACCGCCACACCGATCCGCAGGCTGCCGTTTTTGATCGCCTGGGCGTAGTAGAGGCCGGTGCGGCCTGACCTCGAATCGAGCATCGCGTAGAAGCCGCTGCCGGTGCGCAGGGTGTTGCGGACGTAGTCGCGGCTGCCGTAGTTGCTGCCGACCTGCTCCTTCCGGCTTGAATAAAGACAGGAGCCGTCGAGGCTGACCAGAAACACCGTGGAGACATTCTCAATCGCGGCGATGGCCTCCAAACTCCTTTCCACCATTCCAGCGGCGACATCAGTCGCCGCCTCGCCGTTGAGATGCCGGTCCAAGGTGTTGATGATCACCGGATTTTTCACCAGCAGGCTGGAGATGCTGCTCAACTGGTTGTAAGTCTGGCGAAGGGCCTCGCCTTCCTGCGCCAGCGTGTAGCGGTAGATGCGGATGTCCTGAGCAAGATGCTGCCGATGGTTGTAGACGACAAACAGCCCTCCCAGAAGGACCAGCCCGACCAGACCTGCCGCCATGACGGCGTAGCGGATGAACAGTGTGCGGTTTTTCTTCATGCTGACTCAGGTTCCGGTCCGCGCCTCAGGCGGCGGCCAAGACGCGGACAACGATCAACGCTCCTTTCCGCAGCGCGCAGACAGGCGGCGGTCTCTGCTGACTGTACATTGTAGGCTGCTCCTTGGTCTTGTAAAGAAAAAAGGAGCCAGCCCGGCTCAGGCTGCTGGCCGCCACGCCCGCTCATACACCGCGACAACTTCATCCAGCGTCGGCCGGCGCGGATTGTTGGCCACCGGGCGAGCCACAGTCAGGGCGATTCTTGCCATCTCCGGGATTTTGTCTTCTGGGATGCCTATTTCTTCCAAAGTGGCCGGAATGCCCACATCGGCGTTGAGATCAAAAAGCGCGTCCACGCAGAGCTGGGCCGCTTCGCGCAGGGACAGGCCGTCGGTGTTCTGGCCGAGCACCTCAGCCAGCGTGGCAAATTTTTGCAGATTGCCGGTCAGGTTGTATTCGATCACATACGGCAGCAGCACCGCGTTGGCCAAGCCGTGCGGGATGCCGAACATGCCGCCGAGCGGATAGGCCATCGCGTGCACCAAGCCCACGCCTGCGGTGGCCAAAGCCTTGCCGCCGAGCAGCGACCCCATCAGCATGGCAGCCCGCGCCTCCAGGTTGCCGCCGTGGGTGCAGGCCGCTGGCAGGTTCTCAGCAATCAGGCGGATGGCCTCCAGCGAGTACATTTCCGAGATCACATGCGCCTGCGTCGAAGTGTAGGCCTCCAGGGCGTGAGTGAGCGCGTCTATGCCGGTGTAAGCCGTGACTTTCGGCGGCAGGCTGAGGGTCAGCTCCGGGTCGAGGATGGCCGCGTCCGGGTAGAGCGGATCGCCGTTCATGCCGCCCTTGGAGCCGGTTTCCTCGTTGATGAAGACAGCGGTGAAGGTCACTTCCGCGCCTGTGCCAGCCGAGGTCGGCACCATAATTTTTGGCACGCCTGCCTTCTTGATCAGGCCGAGACCGAGATAATCAGCGGCCTTGCCGCCGTTGGTGAGAAGTATGGCCACGGCCTTGGCCACGTCCATGGCCGAGCCGCCGCCCGCGCCGATGACGCAGTCGCAGCCGTTCTCCTTGGCAAGGGCGCAGGCGCGGTCAGCGAGTTTCAGGCCCGGCTCCGGGTCAACCTGATCATAGACAACAAAGGGAATGCCCTCTTGCTCCAGCGGCTCAGTCAGCTTGGGCAGCATTCCTGCTTTGACCAAACCGGGATCAACCACCACCAGGGCCTTGCTGCCCTTGAAATCTTTGACGGTCGCGCCGAGTTCTTTGACAGCTCCGGCTCCGAAACGGATGCGGGTGGGCTGGGTGACGGTGAATGACTGGGTGTGCATCATGGCGGGGCACCTGATAATGTTCAATGAGAATGAGACGGCGCAGGACAGCCTTTGCGGCAGCGGCCTGCCAGATGTTAAGTATCCTTGGAATTGGCGAAAAAATCAACAGCGGCGATGGAAATTGAAAAAATACCGGCGGAATTTTCACCTTGTGAATGCGGGACAGAGGATTATAATGAATATTCCGAGCTGTTGAACCTCCGCCTTTCCGATTCCGCCGTCCGCCATGTCGCAAACATCCCCCAACCTGATCATCGGCACCCTTGGGCCGAAGCATTCTCATGCTTGGCAGGCCGCTGTTCTCCACGCTTTGGACGCGGCGCCTGCCGCCGAGCTGCAAGCCTTTCCGCACACCGCCGGGCTGCTGGCCGCTTTTGCCGCTGGGGAAATTGACCGGGCGGTGATTCCGGTCTACAACACCCGCGAGGGCGGCGGCAAGCAGTATTTCGGCCTTTTCCGGCAGATCAGCGAAGGCTGGTGGATCAGCAACGTGGTATTGCCGGTCAGCCTCTCGCTCGGCGTGTTCGCGCCGGAGATCCAGCCGCAGGAGCTGCGCGGCCTGCTCGGCAGGCGGGCGGTCTTCCGTCAGTGCGAGGACTACATCAGCCGCACTTTTCCCGACATCGCCCTGACCAGCGTCCACGACCTTGAGGCCGCCTTGGCCCGCCTCCAGGCGCAGGGCGGCGATGAAACGCTGCGGCACGGGGTGATTGACACTGGCGAGATGCTGGCCGCACACGGGCTGCACGTCGCCGAGCGCGAGCTGGCTCCGCACAGCCGCACCCGCTACGCCGTGCTGGACCGCGAGCTGGCCAAGCCCAGCGGCTACGACTCCACCGCCCTGCTGACTCGCCCGCTGGACGACCGGGTCGGCCTGCTGGTGGACATCCTCGGCGAGTTCTCCCGGCGCGGGATCAACATTCTCGACATGAGTTCGGAGAACGATCCGCAGACACAGAAGCTGCAAGTGTATCTGGAGGCGGAAGGCCACATCGAGGACGAAGCGATGGCCGGAGCCGTCGCCCAGATTGAAGAGCGCATTGTCGGCCAGAAAAATTGCATCCGCCTGCTCGGCTGCTTTCCGCGCGTGGACATGCGGCCCAAACACATCCGCTCGGTCGGCTTCATCGGCACCGGCGACATGAGCGCATGGTTTGCCGAGCGGCTGGAGAACGAGGGCTACCGCGTTTTCATGAGCGGGCGCAGCACCGAGCTGCGGCCTGAGCAGATGATTCCTGATGTGGACGTGGTGCTGATCTGCGTGCCGATCTCGGTCACGGCGGCCACAGTGCGGCAGTACGGCCCGCTGCTTGCTGACGGCAAGGCGCTGATCCTGCTGGCAGGTGAGGCCGAGGAAACCTTGCAGGCCGCGCTGGAGGCCACCAGCAGCGGGGTGGAGGTGATGCTGGTGCACAACCTCTGGGGGCCGCAGGCGGCGGCGATGAAGGACAAGAACGCGGTGGTGGTGCGCACCCGGCGCAGCGGCAAATTCTGCGCGGAATTTGAGGCGTTCCTTTACAAGCACGGCGCGAGCATCCAGTATGATTCCGCCGCCCGCCACGACCTGCTGATGGGCATCGGCCAGAAACTTCCGACAGCGGTTTCCGTGGCCTTGGCCATGACCTTGGCGGAAAACCAGATCACTGCCGAAGAGATCGCGGGCCACTGCACCCTGACTTCACTTTATCCAATCTTGGCCATGGCGCGGGCGCATTCACAGAATCCGCGCACCTATGCCGAGATCCTCTCCATGCGCGGCGAAAGCGGCAAGATCGTCCAAGATTTCGCCCGCAACTTGGAGCAGGTCACAGCAATGGCCGGACGGGCCGAAATTCAGGAGCTGTGCGGCCTGATGGAGCGGAACCGCAGCCATCTCACTGAACGCTTCCTGCGCAGCCGGATGGAGCAGGCCAAGGCGGTGGATCAAGTCCTCGGCGCGATGCTCTGAGCCGCTTGGTTGACGGCGGCGCTGTTCGTGCTTAGGGTGAGCCGATGCCGGAAATTCCACAGAAGCCGCTGTCAAAAATGCCCGGCGTTCTGATATAATGCCCTTGTCATCCTGTGACAATTCTGAGAATTTTCATTCATTTCATAGAGGAGCCGCCTGATCATGCTGGAAAGAGTCCTTGCCTATCTTGACCAAAAACACGTTTGTCCGCATTGCAAGACAGAGCTGACCCTCTGCCACGCGCCGCCCATGCACGTAGGCGACGGTCTGGGCTGGGGTTCAGAATTTCTTTTCATCTGCCTCAACGATGATTGCCCAATGTTCGTCAATGGCTGGAATTTTATTGAAAATCAGTACGGCCATTCTGGCTCCTACCGGCACATGAAGCTGCCTGACAGCCAGGAAAGCTACAGCATGATGGTGGGCAGCAAATTTGCCTTCACCGGCTGCGCGGTCGACATTGAGGATTTGCGGCGGCAGAACACCCGCTATCAGGCCGAGAAGGCGGCGGCAGGCCAGCTCTGCGGCTGCGTGGCGGCCAAAGATCTCAGTCCGGTCATCCATCTGCTGACCGACAACGCGGCGGACATCACTCTCCGCCGCAAGGCCGCCGACCTGCTGGCCGAACTGAACGACATCGCCTGCATCGAGCCGCTGCGCAACCATGCCTTCACTGATCCGAGCTTGGAGCAGGCGGTCAATCTGGCGGTCAGCCGCATTCTCGCCAGTCATTTTCTGCGCGAATGCCCGTACTGCGCCGAGCTGATCAAGGCCCGCGCCCAGCTCTGCAAGCACTGCGGCAAAGAGCTGAGCGAAGCGGAATAAGCTGAAGCGGCTTTTTTCCTCTTGCCAAAAAATGGCGGCAGGGTATAATTGCCCCGTTGTTTTGTGGTGAGCGTAGCTCAGCTGGTGGCAGCACCGGGTTGTGGCCTCGGAGGTCGTGGGTTCAAGTCCCATCGCTCACCCCATCTTTTGAAGAAATCAGGCGTTGCAGGCTTCCGGCCAGCAACGCCTTTTTTTGTCGGCCCATGCCGTGCCGCCGCTGAATATTCTCTTGAATTTCCTGCGGCTTTCCGTTAATCTGCCTCGCAGCATCCGCTTTCCTCCGGCCCGGCTGGCCGTCCTTGGAGAGCGGCGGGCGCGCCTGCCCTGAATTTCATCCTTTTGAGCGGTCAACATTATGAAAGCTGCTGTTGTGCACGGGGCCAATAATCTCCGCGTGGAAGAATGTCCCGACCCCTCTGCCGGGCCGGGCGAAGTCGTCATCAGAACCAAGGCCGCAGGCATCTGTTCCGAAAGCGTCCGGGCGCTGCTTGGCCAGATTGATCAGCCGCCGCCCTTCATTCCCGGCCAAGAGCTGGCAGGCGAGATCAGCGAGGCCGGGCCGGGTGTGCGCGGCTTTTTCCCCGGCGATCCGGTGGCGGTTTATTCCGCCGGCCTGCTGGGCCGCAGCGTCAACGGTGCCTTCGCCGAGCTGGTGCGGGTGCCGAAGGAGATTGTCGAGGCGGGCGGGCTGGTCAGGCTGGATGAGGAGATTTCTTTTGAAGACGCAGTGATGGCCGAGCCGCTGGCCTGCACCTTCACCGTCGCCCGCGCCAATGGCATGAAGGAAGGGCAGACAGTGCTCATCGTCGGTGGCGGCTCAGTCGGCCTGATGCACCTGAAAACCGCCAAATGGTCGGGCTGCAAGGTCATCGTGGCGGACAAGAATGCCGCCCGCTTGGCCTTGGCCGGACAGATGGGGGCCAGCCATCTGGTCAACACCGGCCAAAACGGCTTGAGCGAGGAAACAATGCGGATCACAGGCGGACGCGGCGCGGAGGTGGTCATACTTTCTGTCCGCATCCCGGAGCTGACAGCAGACTGCCTCAGCTTGACCGCTCCAAGCGGAGTCTGCAATCTGTTCAGCCTGTCGCCGGAAAGCGAGGCGGAGGCGGCCCGGCGGCAGATCCGGCTCACCGCCAGCTGCGGCGCAGCCGCCGGAGATTTCCGCAAATGCCTCCAGATGATCAAAGAGGAGGCGATCATCGTCTCCGACATGATTTCACACCGCTTCACGCTGGACGAGTTGCCGACGGCGGTGGAGAAGGCGAAAAATCAGGAACTGATCCGTGGCGTGCTCACCTTCGGCGAGCAGCTCGCCCTCGCCTTTTAGGCCGCGCAGACGCTTTCCGCCTCCAGGCCGGGCTGCCTGCGGATCAGCGTCAGGGCCGGTTCAAAATTGAAACTTTCAATCCAGCCCTCCAAGCGGCTGAACTCGTTCTGCTCCATCACCATCCGGAGGCTGTCCCGGTGCGACTCCAGAAATTCCAACGAGGAGTAATCGGACTGCTCCAGCAGGACAGCCAGCTGCCGCAGCTGCCGCCGCGCCGTCGCCCGGTCGCAGCTCTGCGGCAGCTGCGCCGCCGGCTCGCTGCCGCAGAGCTGCTCCGCCGCCTCCAGGCGCGTGTCAAGATAACTGACCACCGCTGTCACCTGTTCGGCCAGCTGCCGGAGCTGGCCGCTGAAATCGGCGGGCCGCCCGGCATTCAAAGCCGCCTCGATCTGCCCGGCCAGCTGCTGGATGCCCGGCATCCCGATGTTGCCCGCCACGCCTTTCAGGCTGTGCGCGGCGTACTGCGCGCCCTTAAGGTCGCAGGCCCGGATCAGCTCCTCCATTTTGGCGCTGATGCCGCGCTGCTCCCGGCAGAAGCTTCTGAGCAGCTTCAGACACAGCTCCTCGTTGCCTTCCAGCCGCCGCAGTCCGCCGGCCAGATCCAGCCCGGCTGGCTGCGCCGCCGTCCCGGCCTCCTCCAGCAGCAGCTTCAGGCAGCAGGCCGCCCTGCCCCCTCCCCTGCCTGGCTCCTGCGGCGGGCAGGCATCTTGCGACCGCTCGCGGATCCAGCGGTTCAAGGCTGCGAAGAGGCTGCGGCGGCTGACCGGCTTGGCGATATGGTCGTCCATGCCCATGCGGAAGCATTTGTCCCGTTCTTCGCTCACTGCATGGGCGGTCATGGCTAAAACAGGCAGCGACAGCCTGCCCAGCTCCTGACGGATGCGGCGGGTGGCCTCATAGCCGTCCATCACCGGCATCTGGATGTCCATCAGCACCGCGTCGTAGTCCCGCGCCGCCACCGCCGCCACCGCCTCCTCGCCGTTGCTCACTGTCTCCACCAGCAGGCCCGCCTTGGCTAAAATCTCCTGCGCCACCTGCTGATTGATCAGATTGTCCTCGACCAGCAGAATGCGGGAGCCGCGCAGACGGCGGCTGGCCTCGGCCAGCTCTCCGCCCTCCTCCTGCCCGGCCCCGGCACTGCTCTCCACCGGCAGCAACAGCTCCAAGCCAAAAGAGAAGACGCTGCCTGAGCCGACTTCGCTTTCCACAGCCAGCTCCCCTCCCATCAGGCTGACCAGCTGTCTGCTGATGCTCAGTCCGAGGCCGGTGCCGCCGTATTTCCTTGCCGTGGAGTTGTCCGCCTGCGTGAATGATTCAAAAAGCTGGGGAATTTTTTCGGGCGGGATGCCGATGCCGGTGTCGCTGACCGCGAAGCGCACCGCCGCCCGCTCCCAGCTCCGCTGCGTCAGCGAGGCGCTGACCGTGATCTCTCCGGCTTCAGTGAATTTGACCGCGTTGCCGATCAGATTGGCCAGCACCTGATGCAGGCGCATCGGATCGCCGATCACCTGCCGGGGCAGGTCAGCGGCAAGGGCGAGGCGGAGACGGATGTTCTTGCGGCTGCTGTGCTCGTTGAACATCAGCATCAGCTTGTCAAAAAGTTCAGGCAGATTGAAGGGCGCCTTCTCAATTTTGAGCATTCCGGCCTCAATTTTGGAAAAATCAAGGATGTCGTTGATGATCTCCAGCAGGCTGCGGGAGGAGAGCAGGATTTTTCTGACATAGTCGCGCTGCTTGTCCGTGAGGCTGGTTTCCAAAGCCAGCTCGGCCAAGTTGATGATCCCGTTCATCGGCGTGCGGATCTCGTGGCTCATGTTGGCCAGGAATTCCGATTTTGCCGCCGTGGCGGCCTGCGCCCGGTCCATGGCCTTGGTCAGCTCCTGATTGGAGGCTTCCAGCCGCTGCCGGTAGGCGAGAAACAGCAGGCGGACTTTGTGGGAGAAGAGCAGGGAAATGCAGAGCGCGCCAAGCAGGATGAAGCAGAAAATCGCTAAAGAGACATGAATTTTTTCCTCCAGCAATTTTTTGTGCCGCTCCTTGGTCCGGCTGATCAGGGCCTCGTGGTCGCCGTAGTCAAAACTGGCGGCCACAATCCAGTTCCAGCGCTTGTAAAGGCTGAAATAGGTCATTTGCGATACCTCCTGGCCCTCCAAGCCTTTTTTGCCCTCGTAACTGACAAAGACCTCGCCGAACTCCTTCAGGCTGGCCAGCAGCTCCTCCCAGTTCCGCTTTCCCGCCTCGCCGCTGTTCAGGAGCAGGGCGGCCAGGCCGGAACGGTCCGCCGGGCTGACCGACGGCAGGCCCGCGCCGCCGTCCTGCAGGGCGTTCAGATCGATGATCGTCAGCCGCTCATCGCCGGTACGGCCATCGTGCTGCCGGATGGAGTTTCCGGCCTGCCGCTTGACCTCGCGCTCAATCTCGTCCAAATATTCGCCCGCGCCGATGTACCAGTCAAACGGGGGAAAGGGGACGATGTAGGCCGCAGCCTGCGCGGGCCTGCCGTCGCGGTCCCAAAAATACTCGTACAAACCGCCGCCTTTGCTGGCCAAGGCCGCCATGTCCTGATAGACATGCAGCCGGTTCTCATTGCTGTTGTCATAGACGCTGCGCCCCTCCAGCTCCGGCTCCGGCGGCCAGAGCCTGCTGATTCCGGCCAGCGAGCGGATGAAAAAAAAACTCCGTCCGCTGTTGAAACGGAACGGGCGCACCGCCTCAATGATCAGCCGCTCCAGCTGCGTCCGCTCCATGCCTTTGTTCTGCTCATACAGGTGCAGAGCCATCTCGCTGATTTGCAGCACCTGATTTCTCAAATTGTTCTGAAACTGCGTCTGGGCCATCCGCTGCCGCACGTCCATGCTGTGGACAAACTGCTGCACCGAGTCGCGCACGCCGTCTTTCTTGTCCTGAAGCGACTTTTTCTCCATCTGCGCCAGCTCGATCTGGAGGCTGATCCGGGCATCCCAGTAGGTGTGGGCGACGATGCCCAGCCACATCAGCAGGCCGACCAGGCTGGAATTGAGGATGATCAGCTTGCCGATGTTCTCCTCGGTGAATATTTTCATGGTAACATTGCCGGAGAATGAGTATTTATGATGCCCAGCCGCCCGGCGCGCCGAAGACAAAACTGTCCCGGCGCGGCGGCCCTTTTCCGCGTTCTCTTTTCTATTATCCTGCGCCGTCCATGAATGAACAACAGCTTTCTGCGCTGCTGAACCAAGTCCGCAGCGGCGGCATCAGCCCGGAGGCGGCGCTGGAGCAGCTCCGTCTTCTGCCGACAGAGGAGCTGGACTCAGCCCGGCTCGACCACCACCGGCTGCTGCGCACCGGCCTGCCGGAAGCGGTTTTCGGTGAAAGCAAGACGGGCAGTCAGCTTGCGGAGATTCTCCGGGCCATGCTCCGCCGCCCGATGCCGGTCTTGGCCACGCGGGTTGATCCGGCCAAGGCGGCGCAGGTTTGTGCTCAAATCGAGGGGCTGCGCTATCACGAGACCGCCCGCCTGCTCACCGGCAACGAAGATCAAGCACCAAAAGGCGGCGGCAGAGGCACGGTGGCAGTGGTCACCGCAGGCACCTCCGATCTGCCTGTGGCTGAGGAGGCCCGCCTCTGCCTGGAACTGTTCGGCCACGAGACCGCAACCGTTTATGACGCAGGCGTGGCCGGCATCCACCGCATTCTGGCGCATTGCGGGCTGCTCCAGCGGGCCTCTGTCGTCATCGTCGCCGCAGGCATGGAGGGCGCGCTGCCCTCGGTGGTCGCTGGCCTGACTCCGGCCCCGGTGATCGCGGTGCCGACCTCAGTCGGCTACGGCGCGGGCGCGGGCGGCTTCGCGGCCTTGCTGGGGATGCTCAACAGCTGCGCCCCCGGCCTGGCGGTGGTCAACATTGACAACGGCTTCGGCGCGGCCTGCATGGCGGCGGCGATCAACCGGAAGCCGCCGCAGGACTGAGCCGCCGGAAAAGGTGAAAAAAGCCGCTCCAGCCGTTGCAAGACCGGCTCTCCTGTCGTATAGTTTCTTTTCTTCAGAAAAAGTCCGCGCAGGCGGACGCGCTCCCGCACTTTGCCCTGTCATACCGTCTTGGTGAAACGCCCATGAACAGCTCCTTGAAATGGAAGGGCGGCCTGCTCGCCGCTGTCGTCCTCTTTTCCCTTGTCACCCTGCTGCCGTCTTTTCACAAGGGCCTGCCGGACTGGTGGAAGAAATATTTGGCTCCCAAGGGCCTCCAGCTCGGCCTCGACCTTCAGGGCGGAATGCACCTTGTTCTGCGGGCGGACATTGACCGGGCGGTGCGCAACTCTCTTGACCTCGCCGCGTCCGATCTGAAGGACGGCCTCAGCGACCAAGGCATCTCAGCGGTGCGGATGGACTCGCCCAATCCTGAGCAGGCCATGCTGACCCTGCCCAACACCGGGGCCGTGGACAAGGTCAAGCAGATCGTCAAAGATGATTTTCCTAACCTCGACGTGGAGATTCAGGCCGAGGCGGGCAGTTTTCCCCGCATCACTCTGCGCCTGAAGGCGAAGGAGGTTGACTTCATCCGCCAGAACGCGGTGGCTCAGTCGCTGGAGATCATCCGCAACCGTATTGACCAGTTCGGCGTGGCCGAGCCGGTGATCATCCGCCAGGGCGAGAACGAGATCGTGGTGCAGCTGCCCGGCGTGAAAGACCCGGAGCGGGCCATCGGCCTGATCGGCCAGACCGCGCAGCTGGAGTTCAAAATGGTCGCGGACGAAGCGGGCCTTGATCTTGGCCAGCTCGTCAGCCAGGCTGTCGCCGCCGGGCAGTGGCAGGATGGCGGCAGCGTCCGCCAGCTCAATCTCGCCTTGCAGGCCAGTCTGCCCAAAGGCACTGAGATCGCCTTTGAGCGCAATGTGGATAAAAAGACCAAGCAGGAGCTGAAAACCCCGCTTCTGCTGGAAAGCCGGGTGATGATGACCGGCGAGATGGTCAAGACCGCCCGCATGGGCTTCGGCGGCACCTTCAACGAGCCGCTGGTGAGCATGGAGCTGACCGGGCGCGGCAGCAAGATTTTCGCGGATGTCACCAGCAAGAACGTCAACCGCCGCTTCGCCATCGTCCTCGACGACGTGGTGCGCTCGGCCCCGGTGATCAGAGAGAAGATCCTTGGCGGCTCGGCGCAGATTTCCGGCAGCTTCACCACCGAGGAGGCCGCTGACCTGGCCATTGTCCTCCGGGCGGGCGCGCTGCCTGCGCCGGTGGAGGTCATCCAGAACATGACCGTCGGTGCCAGCTTGGGGCAGGACTCCATCAGCAAGAGCTTCGCCGCCGGCTTGGTCGGCTCGGCGCTGGTGCTGGCCTTCATGGTGGTGTATTACCGCACCTCCGGCCTGATCGCCAACGTCACCTTGGCCCTGAACATCCTCCTCCTCTTCTCTGGCTTGGCGATTTTCGGCGCCACTCTGACCCTGCCCGGCATCGCGGGCATCATCCTCACTGTGGGCATGGCCGTGGACGCGAACGTCATCGTCTTTGAGCGGATGCGGGAGGAATACGCGCTGGGCAAATCAGTCCGCTCCTCAGTGGACGCAGGCTTCGGCAACGCCTTTTCTTCCATTGTCGACTCGCAGGTCACCACCCTGATCACCGCCATGGTGCTCTTCCTTTTCGGCACCGGCCCGATTAAAGGCTTTGCCGTCACCCTGACTCTCGGCATCATCTTCAACCTCTTCGCCGCCCTCTTCTGCACCCGGCTGATCTACGATTGGCTGCTGGCACGGCGCAGCCTGCGCGAGCTGAAATTCTTTTCTTTTGTCAGCAAGCCGAATTTTGACTTCATGGGCGTGCGGAAAATCGCTTTCGGCATCTCGGCGGTGCTGGTCTTCTTCGGCCTCTTCTCCTTTGTTGAAATTCTGCGCGGCGACGCGAACCTCGGCATTGACTTCACCGGCGGCGCGCTGCTCCAGTACAAGTCCGAGCAGCCCTTCAATCTCGATGCTGTGCGTTCCGAGCTGGGAAAAAGCGGCCACGGCTCGGCGGATCTCCAGCAGGTCAGCGATGAAAACCGCCTGATGGTCAAGCTGAAGACCTCGCAGGAAACCGTGGGCAATCTGGCCGACGAGATCACTGCCGCCCTCAATCAAGGCGGCAAGGCGGCTTTTGTGTTAGAGAGTCAGTCTGAGATCGGCTCCTCGGTCTCCGATGTCCTCCGCAATGAGGCCATTGTGGCCATTCTCATCTCTCTGGCCGGCATTCTGATCTACCTGACCATCCGCTTCGATTTCCGGTTCTCGGTGGCCGCCGCCGCCGCGACCTACCATGACGTATTCGTGGTGCTCGGCATCTGCTGGCTGCGCGGCATGGAAATCAACCTGCTGGTGATCACCGCTCTGCTCACCTTGGCCGGCTACTCCCTCAACGACACTGTAGTCACCTTCGACCGCATCCGCGAGAACATAGGCAAGCATCCTGAGAAGGGCCTGTTCAGCCTGATCAACCCCAGCATCAACGAGACGCTGGGCCGGAGCATCATCACCGCGCTGACCACAGCCATGACCCTGCTCGCGCTCTTCCTCTTCGGCGGCTCGACCATTCATGACTTCGCTTTCGTCCTCCTTACGGGCATCCTTGTCGGCACCTACTCCTCCGTCTTTGTCGCCAGCCCGCTGCTGACGGTGAAGCGGCGGCAGGTCGAGGCTGCTGCGGCCTGATTCCGGCATGGCGGCGCGAACGCTGGCTGACCTTTTCGCCGGGGCGGGCGGCCTGTCCTGCGGGCTGGAAATGGCAGGCTTCCGTCCGCTGCTGGCGAATGAGCTGAACCCCACCGCCGCCGCGACCTACCGCCTGAATCACCCTGACACCGCGCTGCTGGAGGGCGACATCCGCCAGATCAGCGCGGCGGAGCTGACGGCGCGGCTGGGCCTGAACGCGGGCGAGCTGGATCTGCTCGCCGGAGGGCCTCCCTGCCAAGGCTTCTCCATCAACGCGCCAGTCCGCTCGTTAGATGATGACCGGAATCATCTTTTTAAAGAATTCATGCGGGCAGCTGAGACGTTGCGGCCCAAGGCGGTGCTGATAGAGAACGTGCCCGGCATCATCTCGCTGGGACGGGGCACAGTGGTCGAGCAGATTTACCGGGAGCTGGCCCGGCTTGGCTACAAAATTGCGCACCGCATCCTCTTTGCAGGCCATTACGGTGTGCCGCAGCTGCGTTTCCGCACCATTTTCATAGCTCTTCGTTCAGAAAAGGCGGACATTGCCTTTCCGCCGCCGGAATATGCGGCGACGGCTGCGGCAAATTTCACCGGCGCACGGGAGCTTTGCCTTGACATCCTGCCTCTGTTCCATCAGCGGCTGAAACCGCAGACCACAGTCTGGGATGCCATTTCTGATCTGCCGGAAATCAACCCTGAGCAGCAAGAGGAAATGCTGCCGTATGCTGCGGAACCGGCCAATGATTACCAGAAATTTCTGCGGCATGGCAGTTCTCAGATCTGCAATCATCGCTGCAACCGACTGAGTACTATCAATCTGGACCGGCTGCGGCATATTCCGCAGGGCGGCAGCTGGCGCGACATTCCTTTCGAGCTGCTTCCGGCAGGTTTGCAGCGCGCCCGCCGGAGCGACCACACCAAACGCTACGGCAGGCTTGATCCGAACGGCCTGTGCTCCACAATTCTGACCAAATGCGATCCGCACTGGGGCAGCTTTTTTCATCCGACCCAAGACAGGGTGATTTCTGTCAGAGAGGCGGCGAGAATGCAGTCTTTTCCAGACCGATATCATTTCACTGGATCGTTGACTCAGCAGTATGAGCAGGTCGGCAATGCTGTGCCGCCGCTGCTGGCCTGCGCAATTGGCCGGACGATCATCAAGATGCTGGAGCAATGCTGATGAAAAAGGACTTAGTTGAAATTTTTGGCTATGCCCCTGATGATCTTTCCTTTGCGGCAAGGTCATTGTGGAATTTGGGCGCATGTCCATTTGTCAGCAAAGCCTGCATTAAAATCAATCACGACCAGAGCATTGTTTACGGCACCTGCGCAGTGACTTCACCTCATGGCGATGTCATCATTTGTCCAAATCGTTTTTATGCGGATAACTACGCCGTGCTGCGGCAGGCGGCTGAAGATGCGTTCGGCGACATTCCTTTTTTGCTCTTCAGCGAATATATTGAACAACGCGGCAAAATCAGGGACTGCGTTGTTGCTCTTGGCAAGAATTCAGGAAAGGAGATTCAGGCGGGGCGGAGCCTTTCGATAGACTGGGTGCTTGCCCGGCTTGCAGACGGGCAGCTTGCTGAGTACATTGGCGTTGAAGTGCAGAGTTTGGACATCACTGGAAACTACAGAGACGCTTGGCATGGATATAAAAATTTGCCGATCACCAAAAAACAGCGTGAAGATATTCCTTCCTCAAATCACGGTCTGAACTGGGCCAATGTCCACAAGCGGCTTATTCCCCAGCTCATCCGCAAAGGAATTATTTGCTCGCGTTCAAACTTCGTCAAAAAAGGGCTGTATTTCATCCTTCCTGAAGTCGTTTTCAAAAAATTTGAAGATGTTGTCGGCGCAGATATTTCTCATGCCGCACAGGCCGCTTCTGACACGCTGACCGTCTTTACGTATCAGTTAGGTATCGCTAAACAGGCAGGATGTCAGCGAAAACTGCTGCCTGTGCGGAAGTTTCGCTTCACCTTGGCTGATTTCTCCAACCGTTTCATCTCCGGGCCAAATCTTCCTTCCGGCGCAGAGCTTGACGCAGCGGTCAAGCGAGTTCTTGGCCTGTTGCAATCATAGTGATTTTTTTAACAACAAGATGACAGCGGCAATTCAAATCATCGGCGGCGGGCTGGCTGGCTGCGAGGCGGCTTGGCAGGCGGCGCAGCGCGGCTGCCACGTGGAACTGTACGAGATGAAGCCGACGCGCTTCAGCCCGGCGCACGAGTCCGAGCTGCTCGGCGAGCTGGTCTGCTCCAACTCCCTGCGCTCCAATGCGCCGGACACAGCGGTCGGCCTGCTGAAGGAGGAAATGCGGCGGCTGTATTCCTTGGTCATCCGGGCGGCTGAGGCCAGCGCTGTTCCGGCAGGCACAGCACTGGCGGTTGACCGGCAGCAATTCGCTGAATACCTGACTAGGGTCATGGACGCGCATCCGCGCATCACCGTCATCCGCGAGGAAGTCACAGCCCTGCCGGAGACGGACAGGCCGCTGATTCTCGCCACCGGGCCGCTGACCTCAGAGGCCATGACCACCAGCCTGATCGCCCTGACCGGAGAAAAGCATCTCGCCTTTTATGATGCCATCGCCCCGATTATTGCGGCGGATTCGCTCAACATGGAGCGGATCTACCGCAAATCGCGTTGGGATGACGATACGCCGGGCGATTACCTCAACTGCCCGATGGATGAGGCGGAGTACAACGCCTTCATTGAGCTGCTCGGCAATGCCCAGGCTGTGCCGTTGAAGGCGTTCGAGGAGCCGAAGTATTTTGAGGGCTGCTTGCCGATTGAGGTGATGTGCGCACGCGGCAAGGACACTCTGCGTTTCGGGCCGATGAAACCGGTCGGCCTCGCTGATCCGCGCTCTGGCAGGGAACCGCACGCGGTTGTCCAGCTGCGGGCCGAGAACTGCGACGGCACTGCGTACAATCTCGTCGGCTTCCAGACCAAGCTCACCTATGCCGAGCAGCAGCGGGTCTTCCGCACGATTCCCGGCTTGGAGCAGGCGGAGTTTGTCCGCCTCGGCTCCATCCACCGCAACACCTTTATCTGCGCCCCGGTCTTGCTCGACCAGTTCTTGCAGATGAAAAAGCGGCCCGGCCTCTTCCTTGCCGGACAGCTCTCCGGGGTCGAAGGTTATGTGGAGTCAACGGCGATGGGCCTGCTGGCGGGCATCAACGCCGCCCGCTTGGCGCTGGGGCAGGCAATGGCCGCGCCGCCCGCTGGCACTGCCCTTGGCGCGCTGATCCGTCACCTCACCGAAACCGATCCGGCTCATTTCCAGCCCTCGAATGTCAACTTCGGCCTCTTCCCGCCGCTGCCGGGCCGGGTGCGCAAGAAAGACCGGGGCGGCCAGCGGGCCGAGCGGGCCCTGCGCCTGCTGGAGGAATGGAACGCAAGCATTTCATCAAATAGGGCAGGAACATGAAATTTCAATGCGGCACCTGCGGCAAATACTATCTGATCGAGAATGCAGAGGAGATCGGCAGCAAACAGATGCTCCGCTGCGTGGACTGCGGCAATGTCTTTGCGCTGCACAAGAATCTCGCCTTTTCCTCCTCCAGCCGGAATTCCAAGCTGCTCTGCAAACGCTGCGGCAGTTTGATTGACGAGGCGGGCGGCACCTGTTCGGTTTGCAATCCGGCCCTCAAAAGCCTGCGCGAGGAATTCATGATCGACAACCGCGAGTATGAATTCTTTGAAGTGCGGAAAGGTAAAGTCCGGCCCAAAGGGAGAGCGGGCAGGCGGAGCAAGGCCGCTCTGCTGGCCGGAGCGGCTGTGCTGGTCATTGTCTTTGTTGTGCTCGCTGCCGCGCTGCTGCCCGGCAGCAGGCGGGACGCGCTCAAAACCGCTGTCCTCAAACCGCTCGGCATCACGAGCAAAGCTGAGACGCAGGTGGTGATCTTACGTTCCGGCCAAACCTATTACGCCGAAAAGGTCGAGCATTTGGCCGGGACGGCGAAAATCACCGAAAAAAGCGGCGGCGTGGTCGCTGTGGCGGAAAAAGACATCGCGCAGATCGCCAAGGCGGTGACGGAAGAATGATCATCCGGCTGATTTTCAAACTATTTTTTCTGAAATCAAAATGTGGCTGCCGCTCATCATCACTGCCGCTTTAATGGATGGCCGGAGCATGTCCGGCGCAGCCTGTCTCCATATCTCATCTCCTTGCCCATGTTCACCGCGCTCAAGCCTCTCATCCTCGCCTCAGCCTCGCCCCGGCGGAAGCAGTTTCTCCGCCATCTCGGCCTTGATTTCACCTGCCAGCCTGCTGACATTGACGAAAGCCCCCTCTCCGGCGAGCGGGCTGCTGATTTCGCCCGGCGGCTGGCGGCGGAAAAAGCTGCGGCTGTCGCCGCCAGCCGCCGGGAAAGCTGGGTGATCGGCGCGGACACGGTGGTCACGCTCGACAGCGAGATCATCGGCAAGCCCGCTGATGCAGGCCATGCCTTGGAAATCTTGCGCGCCCTGCGGGGCCGGACGCATCAGGTCATCACCGGGCTGGCCTTGATCTGCCAGCGGGAAGGCTGTTCGGAAATTGTGGCCGAAACCAGCGAAGTCACCTTCGCCGACTTCCCTGACGCAGTGCTGGCCGCCTACATCCGCACCGGCGAGAGCTTTGACAAGGCCGGAGCCTACGGCATTCAGTCGGGCGGGGCGTTTTTAGTGCAATCCATGCGCGGCTCCTGCTCCAATGTGATCGGCCTGCCCCTCAGCGCCTGCGTCGCCCTGCTCCTGCGGCGCGGGGTCATTGCGCCTCTGTCCTGAAAAACGGGGTTGTCTTTTTGCGGAAAATAATGTTATCCTGAGTACAAGGCTCAGCGGGTTCCGCCCCCGGGCGGCAGAGCGGCCAGAACGGGGAACTTTCATCCAAACGACAACGCCCTATGAACGCCATTTCATCCAAAGCACGTCCTGCGGAGCCGCAGGCAGCCGCAGCCAAGGCTGCCCCGGAGGAGAGCGGCGGCAGCACTTTGCCGGAAACCCTTTGCGCCCTGCTGGCGGAGAAGAAAAACCGCCAGATTGACGTGATGCTGGAGCAGCTCGCCGCCGGGCTGCGGGTTGAGAATCCCCGGATGCGGTTGAAGGCGGCCTGCTATCTCACCGACGTGCTGGAGCTGCTCATCGTCCATCAGGAATGGCAGCGGATGGACAAACTCCTGCCTGCGGCGGAGACCGCGCTGGCGGCGGCGGTGGCGAACGAGGTCGGCGCCTGGCAGCTGATCACCGCCCTGTCCACCTTTGCCGCCTATCAGATTGAGATGGGCCGCTACGCCTCCGCCCGCCGCGCCCTGCTTGTTTTCGCAGCATCGTCCGCACTTCCTGCCAAAGCTGAAAAACTCCGCGAGCGGGTGGAGCAGCTGATCGGCGATCTCGCCACCCGCCCTCTGCTGGAGCTGCTGCTGGTCGAATATCTTTTTGACAAGGAGAAAGGCCATGATGCCGGGCGGCTTTTCGCCGTCTTCGGGCGGGCGGCGGCGGAGTTCCTGCTGGAGCCTCAGAATCTCAAGCAGTGCGAGGACAAGGCCGACGCGCTGCTCAAGCTCTTCAGCGAGATTGGCGCGCCGGCGGAGAAGAGCCTCTGTCAGCTTCTCCGGCAGACCGGCGACTGGTACCTGATCCGCAACATCATCCGCCTGCTCGGCGAGAAGGGCAGCCCGGCCTGCTTCGCCGAAATCACACCCTTTCTTGACCATGAAGACATACGGGTCAAAGGCGAGGTGCTGCGGGCCGCCAGCCGGATTGACGCGCCCGGCAAAAAGGATTTTTTCCTCCGCGCCCTCAAAACTGCGCCGAGGCAGCTCACAGAGCTGGTGGCGGCCCTGCTCGGCGACATTCCCGACAGCAGCTTGGTCGCGCCGCTGGCTGACCTGCTTGATGAAGCCGCGCTGATCAAAAGCAAGACCGGGCTGAATTTGCAGACCACCATCTGTCAGGCTTTGGGCAAGATCGGCTCGGTCAAGGCGGTGCCGACCCTGAAAAAGGTCATCGCCGCCAACGCGGGCGCGGCAGGCGGCCCGGCGGAGCAGCAGCTCCTGCGGGCGGCGGAGCAGGCCATCCAGCTCATCAGCCACGGCGGCAAACATAAGCGGTCCGGCCTTGTCTCCTCAGACGTGCCGACCCAGAACAATCCCTTTGCCGCGCGCGAGGCGGGCATCATCCGCACCGCCATGTCCGGCGACCGGGCTGCGGCGGCCCGCCATCTCTTCGAGCTGATCGCTGAATGCGTGCAGGAGGGCGATCTGCTCAACGCCGAGCGGCTGAAAGAGCGCTTCAGCGAAATCAATCCCAACGCCATCGCCGAAATCATCCAGTCCGCCGAGCTGATCGAGGAGGCGAAAAGCGGGGTGCAGGTGCGCGGCTATCTGGACATCTGGTCCAACCTGCTTCATGAGCTGAGTTCAGAGGAGTTCAGCGCCATCTACCACGAGCTGGAAAACCGCATCTTGGAGCCGGAGGAAATTCTTGTCCGGCAGGGCGAGCGCAACGACGAGCTGTTCTTCATCAATCATGGCACGATCCGGGTCTATTACAAGAAGAACGACCGAAAAATCTACATCAAGAGCCTCAGCGACGGCGATTTGGCGGGCGAGAATTTTTTCAGCACCTCGGTCTGGACTGTGAGCATGAGCGCGGTGACGGAGAGCCGGATTTCCATCCTCAAACGCGCCTGCTTCGAGCGCTGGAAAGAGGCCTACCCCGGCTTGGAAGAGAAGCTGAAAATTTTTTACAACAGCACCAACAATATCCGCGACCTGCTTCAGCGCAAGGGCCTCAACCGGCGGGTCTTCGAGCGCTACACTCTCTCCCGTAAAGTTGATTTTCAAGTCATGGACACGCCGGGCAGGCCCATCGGCCAGAAATTCAAAGGCAGGCTGGCTGATGTCTCAAGGGGCGGCCTGTCGATGGTCTTCCGCATGTCCCAGCAGAAGCACATCCGCGTGCTTTTAGGCCGCACCATGCAGATCACCATTCCGGTGGCCGGAAATCCGCCGGAGCTGAACGTGCATGGGCAGGTGCTGTCCATCCAGCCTGCGGACGAGGAGGCGGGCGAGTACAAAATCAGTTTGGTTTTTGACGAGGAGCTGGAGCAGGAGGAGCTGCAGACGGTGCTCGGTTAGGGGCGGGCAGAAGCCTTCCCCGCCAGGCCCGGCGGCCCGCCGGATAGGAAAATTCGACCCTGTCGGCGAAAATCCCGGCCCGCAGGCCGCCGCTCAGATGCAGCTCGCTGCGGTTTCGGCCCTGCAAAGCCGCCTCGGTGAGCAGAAGAATTTGCTCATAATCAGCCCGGCTGCCGAGCCGCCAGAGCAGCTGTTCCATCACGCGCCGCTGTAAAGCCGGACGCAGGCTGCGGAAGGGCTGCCGGAGCAGCTTCGTCAGTCCGCTGCCTTCTTCCCGCACTGTTTCATCCCACGCCTTGCCTGTCAGCTCCTCCAGCAAATCCTCATCCGCTGTTAGGCTGTCAGCGGTCTTCAGCAATGCGCTGCGGATGCCCGGCTCAAAACGCTCCTCCAGAAAAGGCAGCAGCTCATGCCGCACCCGGTTGCGGAGGAATTTGCGCTCGCTGTTGGAGGAGTCATAACAAAAGGCGATGCCGCGCCGCTCCAGCCAAGCGAGCAGCTCCTGCTTGCTGAAGCGCAGGAGCGGACGGATGATGTCGCCGTTTCTCATGCTCATGCCCGCCAGCCCTTTGCGGCCGCTGCCGCGCAGCAGCCGGAGCAGCAGCTCCTCAGCCTGATCGTCGGCGGTGTGGCCGACAGCGATCAGCTCCGCGCCGCAGCTGCGGGCCGCTTCCCGCAGAATCGCATACCGCAGCTCGCGGGCGGCATGTTCAATGGAAAGGCGTTTTTCGACGGCATAAACGGCGACGGATGCTTGCCGGGGAAGGAAAGAAATGCCGAGCTGCTCTGCCGCCGCCGCGACTGTCTCCCGCTCCTGCGGCGTTTCCAGCGGACGCAGGCCGTGGTCAATCCAAACCGCAATCAACTCAATCCGCAGGGCGCGCCGGGCATCAGCGAGCAGATGCAGCAGAGCCATGGAATCCGGCCCGCCGGAGACCGCCGTCACAACGCCCTGCCCTGCCCTGATCCCGCAGGGACTGGCAAGCAGCCGCAGGAAGCGGCTTTCCAGCCTCATCGGCCTGCGGTGTCCGGCAGCATCACTGTGTCAAACCAGTAGCTGTGCAGCCGCCGCACCGCCTCCATGTAGCCCTCAAAGCTTACCGGTTTGGCCACATAGCTGTTGGCCCCGTATTTGTAGCAGCGTTCCACGTCGCGGGGATCGGAAGAGGTGGTCATCACAATCACCGGAATGTCCTTCAGGGCGGGATCGCTTTTCATCTCCTCCAAAACTTCGCGGCCATCGGTGCCGGGCAGATTCAGATCCAGCAGCACCAGCGCGGGCCGGGGCGCGGCGCCCGGCGCGGCAAAGCGGTTGCGGCGGTGGAGATAGTCCAAGGCCTCGTCGCCGTCCTCGCAGCGGATGACCCGGCTGCGCAGCTGGCCTTTGCGGAAAGCGCGGAGCACAGTCTCGTAATCCACGTCGCTGTCCTCAACCAGCAGGATGTCCTGTCCTTCGTCAGGCGGATTGATCACAGTCCTGCCCTCCCCTCGCCGCCGTCCTGCCAGAAGACGCTGTCCGGCTCGCCGGACAGGGTGAAGCAAAAGATGCTGCCTTCCCCTTCCGCGCTTTCCAGCCAAATATGCCCGCCATGCCGCTCGATGATTTTTTTGACGATAGCCAGGCCCGCGCCGGTGCCGCCGCCGAACTTGCTGCCGTTGTGCAGTCGTTTGAACATGGTGAAAACCTTGTCGATATGTTTGTCGCGGATGCCGATGCCGTTGTCGCAGACATAGAAGACTGACTGGGCGGGATCGTTCCAGCGGCGCAGCGCGCCGACCTCAATCCACTTCTCCTGCTTATCGTTGTATTTCAAGGCATTGCTGATTAAATTGTAATACACCTCGCGCATCCGCACCGCATCGCAGGCCACAGTCGGCAGCGGCTTGGGCAGCAGCACTGCCGCCTGCTCACGCTCCAAGCTGAGCTGAAGAGTGGCCAGCACATCCTCGACCAGCCGGTTCAGATCCACCGGCCTGCGGGCCAGCTCCAGCCGGCCCACCCGCGAGTAGGTCAGCAGGTCGTCGGTCAGCGTTGAAAGCCGCCCGGCCAGATCGCCCATGGTCTTCAGCTTGTTCCGCCCCTCGCTGTCCAGCAGGCTGCCGTAGTCCTCCAGCAGGAAGGTGCTGTAGCTCATGATCCCGCGCAACGGCTCCTTGAGGTCGTGCGAGGCGATGTAGGCGAAGTCGTCCAGCTCCTTGTTGGAGCGCACCAGCAGCTCAGTCCGCTCGCGCAGGGCATCCTCCATCTCCTTGCGGGCCTGAATGTCCTCAATCACCGAAATGTAATATTTCGGCCTGCCCTTTTTGTCCCGCACCAAAGAGACCGTGTGGCTGACCCAGACTGCGCTGCCGTCCTTGCGCAGATACTGCTTCTCCATCGTGTAGGTGGACAGGGCGGGGTCAGCGGCCAGCTCCTGAGCCTTGGCCATGCTTCGTTCCGCATGGGCCGGATGGGTGACATCCTGAATGCGCCGGGCCAGCAGATATTCCGGCCCGCAGCCGAGGATGGCGCAGAGTTTGCGGTTGACCATCCGCCACGTGCCGTCGGGATTGACATGGCCGATGCCGACCGCCGCCTGTTCGAAGGTGGCCTGAAATTCCTCCTTGGATTCATGCAGATGCCGCTCGATCCGCGTGCGCTCAGTGATGTCCGCCGCCGCCGCCAGCACCCCGACGCTTCCGTCCCGCCCGCAGCGCAGCGTCCGGCCTGACCACTCGACAATCCGCTCTTCGCCTTGGACTGTGCGCAGGCGGAACTCCTGTCCGTCAATCTGTCCGGCTTCGCCGGCGAGCAGCCGCCGCAGGCAGACCTCCGCCGCGTCCTGATCATCGGGGTGAATGCAGTGGTTGACCCAGAACAGCCCGGCCAGCCCCTCCTGCTCCGCGCCGAGCATCTCGCAGCCCTTGCGGTTGACAGACTGAATCCGGCCTGCCGCGTCCAAAGCGACGATCATGGTTCCGGCGATGTCAAGATAGTTCTGCGCCCGCAGCTTCTCCTCTTCCAGCCGCCGGAAAAAAGGGTTGAAGCGCAGAAGCACGGTCATTCCGGCCAGCACCAGCAGCAGGGCTGCGCCGCCCGCCGCCGCTGCCGCCCGAAAATAAGGCCGCCGCACTTCGGCCAGATCAATTTTGGCCACCAGGCCGAGACGCAGCTCCGGCAGATGCTGATAAGCGGCCAGCACGGTATTGTTCCGCCAGTCTGTTCCAATCAGGGAACCGGTCTCTCCGGCCAGCGCCCGGCGCATCGGCTCCGCCAGCGGCGAGTCCAAGGGCAGCGCGTCCGGGATGCCGCCGGCCTGCCGCCGCAGGCCGGGCCAGAAGACAATTTGCCCCTGCTCCACGCGGGCGGCTGCGAATTCGCCGCTTTCGCCGAAGCAGCGCTTCTGCTGATGCGCCTTGAGGACTTCGGCCAGCGGATCGTCGGCGCCAGCGGCGAAGCGGACAAACTCCTGCATCAGGGCCGCATGGCTGCTGACAATTTCCTCCAGCCGCTGGCTCTCCAGCCGCAGGGTGGTGCGGTAGAGCAGGCAGGCGGTCAGCGCCGCAAGAAGACAGAGGGCCGTGCTGAGGACCAGCGCGGCAAGAGTCAGGGCTTTCTGCTTGTCAGTCATGATGATGTGCGTGGTCCGCTCAGAACTGATGGCGCGCCACTTCGGTGAAAGTCAGCACCACGCCTTGCAGCCTGCTCTCTTTGACATTCAAGACGCTGGCGTTGACGGTGAGAAAATACTCCTGCCGGCTGTCGCGTCCTTTGAGGCGGATGACCATCGGCTCCTTTTTTTTCGCCTGCCCGACGGCGGCGCTGATGAATTCGCCCGGTTCGGCAAAGGCTGCTCCGTCCAAGTCAGTGAAGCAGAACTGAACCGAGCAGAGCGGCTGCCCCTCCAAGTCTTTGGCCGCCGCGCCGAACAGTCCGGCGGCGATCTCGTTGGCGAAGCAGATCAGCCCCTCCTGCGTGACCATCATGGTCGGCGCGGGGCTGGCGGCGAGAATCTGCTCCAGTATCTCGCTCGACTGGCGCAGGGCTTCCTCGGCCTTTTTCTGGCCGCTGACATCCACCAAGGAGATCACCATGCCGCTGACCTCGTTGGTCTCGTCGAGATAGGGAATGAACTGCACTAAATACCAGCAGCCCTCGCCGTGCCGCACCACTTTCTCTCGTTTCTGCCGGGTGGCGAGCATCCTGCCGAACTCAGTCTCCACGTCGCCGAGCAGCGGCGCGGACATGTCGCTGATTTTCCGGCCCACGTCCTGCTCCATCAGGTTGATGGCCCGGCAGACCGGCGGGGTGTATTTGCGGATGCGGAGCTGCCGGTCCACAAAGATGAAGCCGATGTCGGTGCTGCAGAAGAGGTTGTCAATGTCGTTGTACAGCTCGGTCAGCTCAAGAATTTTGCTCTGGTATTCAGTGTTGACCGTGCTCAGCTCCTCGTTGACCGAGTTCAGCTCCTCGTTGGCGCTTTGCAGCTCCTCGTTGGAGGCCAGCAGCTCCTCGTTGGAGGCCAGCAGCTCCTCGTTCGAGGTTTGCAGCTGCTCGTTGGCCGCCTGAAGGCTTTCGCGGGTGAACTGAATCTCCCGCTCCAAGTCCAGCACATGCCGCCGGATCTCTTCATCCGCCGCTTTAGCTCCAAGTTCTTCTTGAGATGCGCCTGCCGAAGCCTCAGCGAAACTGCTGTTCGGCATCCGCTCCAAGGCGATCAAAATGCGGTCCTCGTCGTCCGGCAGCAGCACCGCCCGGAGGAGGTAGCGGCAGTTTTTGCCGCCGCCGCTGACCCGGATGCCGTCGTAGAGCACCTCGCCGCCCTCCTCCTGCCGGCAGGCCCGCAGCGCGCTGGTGACGGGCAGAAGCAGCTCCGGCGCCAGCATCCTGCTGATGCTGAGGTTCATCCGGCCTGGCTGCGGCTGGAGGAGCAGGTCGGTGTGGCCAAAGGTCTCAATGATCTCGCCGCCGCCGTTGACCACCAGACAGGCGGCGGCCAGCCTGCTTATGATCTGCTGGTAGTACGCCTCGCGCAGCTCCAGCCTGCGGGCCATGTCTAAATGCCGCCGCGAGGAATCAGCTCCTGTCGGCGGCTGCAGCTTGCCTGCGGGCGCGGTTTTCACCGCCAGCCGCAGCCGCCGGGCCAGCGGCAGATTGCCTTTGCCGGTGTGCCGGTAAATTTTGATCTGCCGGTCCACCGCCGCGAAGCTCTCCGCCGCGTCCATCACCGTCTCGTTGCTGCCGAGGAAAAGGAAGCCGCCTTCCCGGAGGGCGAAATGAAAAATGCTGAGGACTTCCTTCTGCTGGGGCGGCAGCAGGTAGATGAGCAGGTTGCGGCAGACCGCCAGATCCAGCCGGGTGAAGGGCGGGTCGCTGAGGAGATTCTGCCGGGCGAAAATCACCAGCTCTCGGATGTGCCGCCGCACCACGTAGCCGTTCTCAACCCGGCTGAAGTAGCGTTCCAGCAGCTCCGGCGGCATGTCGGCGGCGATGCCGTCCGGGTAGAAGCCGCGCGCCGCCTTCTCCACCGCGTGTTGGTCCAGATCAGTGGCGAAGACCTTGATTTTGATCTTGCGCTCCGCATGACGGCGGGCGAGGTGGTCATGCAGGAGCATGGCGATGGTGTAGGCTTCCTCGCCGGTGGAGCAGCCTGCGTCCCAGATCCGGATTTCGCCCCGGCCCTCGGCCTGCTCCAGCATCTGCGGGATAATTTTCTCCCGGAAAAAGTCAAACTCGCGCCGGTCGCGGAAAAATTTGGTCACTCCGATCAGCAGGTCGCGGCAGAGCTGGCTGACCTCGCCCGGCCTCGGCAGGAGGAATTCGGCGTAGTCGTGCAGCGAGGCGCAGCGGGCGATGGCCATGCGCCGGGTGATGCGGCGGATGACGGTGAAGGGCTTGTAGCGGGTGAAGTCTATTCCCTGCTGGGTGCGCAGCAGGGCGATGATCCGGGTCAGTGAGGCTTCCTCGTCTGCGGCCACCTGCTCAATTTTCTTCCGGACAAAGGGGTGGCGGACATACTCGGCGATTTTGGCGGGCATCTCCGCCGCCGGGCAGATGTAGTCGGCCAGCCCGGTGGCGGCGGCGCTGCCCGGCATGCCGTCAAAGCCCGCGTCAGCGATCTCCTGCACCAGAATCAGGCCGCCCGCCTCGCGGATCGACGGCAGGCCCCGGCTGCCGTCGCTGCCGGTGCCGGACAGCACCACGGCCACCGCCTTGTCCTTGCGGTCTTCGGCCAGGCTGCGGAAAAAATAGTCAATCGGCAGATGCAGGCCCTGCTGGCCGTTGAACGCGTCGAGCAGGAGCCTGCCGTTGAAGAGGTTGAGACAGGTCTGCGGCGGCTGAAGATAGACGCAGTCCGGCTCGGCCAGCATCCCGTTTTCGGCCATGCAGACCGGCATGGCGGTGTGGCTGGCCAGCAGCTCGCCCATCATGCTCCGGCAGTTGGGCGAGAGGTGCTGCACGACGATGAAGACCATGCCGCTGTCCGGCGGCATGGCGCTGAAGAAGCTGGTCAGAGCCTCAAGACCGCCCGCCGAGGCGCCTATGCCCACCACATGGGTCTCCGGCGGCAGCCCGCCGTTCTGAAAAGGAAAGCTGTCCATGTCGTCCGCAGGCTTCAGGCCGCTCTGGAGGTCTCAAGCTGGCGCTCGACAGCGGCGAAGAAGTCCTCCAGCACCAGCGGCTTGCTCACATAGTCGTCCATGCCTGCGGCCAGCATCCGCTCGCGGTCGCCACGCAGGGCATGGGCGGTCATGGCGATCACCGGCACGTGGCCGCCCCAGGCCGCCTCGCGCTCACGGATGATTTTGGTGGCCGCCAGCCCGTCCAGCACCGGCATCTCCACATCCATCAGCACCAGATCGTAATTTTTTCTGGCCAGCATGTCCACGGCCTCCTGGCCGTCAGCCGCCTCCTGCACCAGCCAGCCGCGCTGCTCCAGCAGATATTTGGCCAGCACCCGGTTGGCCTCGACATCATCCACCAGCAGCACAGTCATGGGCTGGCCTTCAGGCCGTTTCCTCCTCGCCGTCCGGATGTGCGGCGGCGGCGCGGCGGCGCTGTCCGGCTTGGCCGCCGTGGGCAGGACAAGAGTGAAGAAGAAGCAGCTGCCTGTGCCGGGCTGGCTGTCCACCTCAATGACGCTGCCCATCAGTTTGATCAGCTGCATGGAGATGGACAGGCCGAGGCCGGTGCCGCCCTTGCCTTTATGCGACTGCTCGAAAGCCTCGAAAATTGCCGCCTGTTTTTCCTCCGGGATGCCGGGGCCGGAGTCGCTGACTATAAAACGCACCGAAACCGTGTCCGGCGGCTGCGCGGGCAGCGGCTCCAGCAGCTCGACCGTGAAGACCACGCAGCCCTCGTCGGTGAACTTGACCGCGTTGCCGATCAAATTCACCAGCACCTGGCGGAGGTGGCCGAGATCGCCGACCACGTGATGCCGCAGCCGCCCTTTGCAGCTGAAATGCAGGTACAGCCCCTTCTGCTCGGCCAGCACCTGCATCTCCTCCCAGACCGCCTTCATGCTGTCCTCCAAGCAGAACGGCGCGGGCGAAAGGGTGATTTTGCCCGCCTCGATTTTGGAGAGGTCGAGAATGTCATTGATCAGGTCAAGAAGCCGCCCGGCGGAACTGCGGACTATGCCGAGAAAGCGCCGCTGCTCCTGCTGAAGCTCCGTTTGCAGGACGATGTCGGTCATGCCGATGATGGCGTTCATCGGCGTGCGGATCTCGTGACTCATGGCGGCGAGAAAGCGGCTTTTGGCCTTGTTGGCCTGCCGGGCCTCCTCGGCCAGCCGCTTGGCCTTGCTGGCGGCGGTCATCAGGGCCATGTTGGCGTGCTCAGTGCGCTTTTTCGCCTGCCGCAACGCCTCCTCAGCCTGCTTCCGTCCGCTGATGTCGCGCAGCATTTGCAGCAGAAGCTGCCGCCGCTCAAATTCGACCACCGCGCTGCTGACCTCCACTGGAATTTTCAGCCTGCCCTGCCGGCTGAAAATCGCTGTCTCGACCACGCCGCCGCCGTCTTCGTCCGCTGCGGCGAAAAACTGCCGCACCTGCTCCGCCGAAAAAACGCTGTCCAAACGCACGCCGGTCAATTCATCGGCTGGCAGGTTCAGCAGCCGGGCGGCCTGCTCGTTGGCCTCGACGATGATTCCGCTTCTCAGCTCGCTGACAAGAATAGCGTCGCTGGCGCGGTTGAGCAGCAGGCTGTACTTGCGTTCCGAAACTTCCAGCTCGCTGGTGCGGCGCTCGACCTGGCTGATCAGTTCGGTTCTGGCGTTGAGCAGCACCTGCTCCGCCGCCTTCTCCCGCTCAATGTTCCGCACCGAGCAGAGGAGCAGCTGGCTGCCCGGCTCGCGGTGATCCTCGATCATGTCCATCCGCAGCCGCGCCCAGAACTGTTTTGACGGCGTGACGCGGAGGAGGACATCGGCCTCGGCGATGGCCTGCGCGCCGGTCAGCACCGCCTGCCGCGCCGCCGCGTAGCCGCTGAAGGACTCCGGGCTGATGAAGGAGTCAAGGGTCCGTTTGACCAGCATCTGCTCGGACAGGCCGAAATAATCTTGGATCAAGCTGTTGATCTCCAGCATCTGGCCGTCCGGGCGGAGGACGAGAAAGCCGATGGGCGCGCGGGTGAACAGGTCGGCGAGATGCCGCCGCGAGGCTTCCAGCTCGGTCTGGGTGCGCCGCAGCTCCTCGTTCTGCATCTCCAGCTCAATATGAAAGATGTTCAGCTCTTCAACCAGACTTTTCACGTCCGGCGCATTGGCGGAAAAAGTTTTGCGGTCCAGCCCGGCGAAAACCTCCTCGGCCCGCTGCCGCAGCTCGCTGCCCCGCGCAGGGCCGCTTCTGTCTGAAAAATACGTCATCGTCTTCCGGCGGATAAGGTGAAATAAAAGGTGGTGCCCTTGCCCAGTTCCGATTCCAGCGTGATCTTTCCTCCGTGCCGCTCGATCACCTGCCGGGCGATGGTCAGGCCGACCCCGGTGCCGCCCCCATATTTGTCCTGGCCGTGCAGTCTTCTGAAGATACCAAAGATTTTTTGAAAATGCTTCTCAGGAATGCCGATGCCGTTGTCGCGGACGAAAAAAACCGGGGCCTGGCCGTCCCCGAAAGGGCCGCCCGCAGGCAGGCAGCCCACGGCGACCACCTTTTCCGCCTTGTCGTTGTAGATGATGCCGTTGCTGATCAAATTGTGGAGCGCTTCGCGCAGATATTCGCCATGACAGACCACCTCGGGCAGAAGCGGGGGCCGCTCGATCCGCACATTGCGCTGGGCGGTCATGTCAGCCAGCCCGTCCAGCACCTCGTCGAGCAGCGCGTCCATGCTGACCGGGCGCAGCTCCAGATCAAGCCGGGCGATGCGGGAATATTTGAGCACGCCGAGCACCTGCCCGTCCAGGCGTTTGGCCAGCCGCATGATGCCGTCCAGCATCTCGCGGCCCTCGCCGTCAATGGCATCGCGGTAATCTTCGGCAAGAAAATGGGCAAAGTTGTACATGCCCCGCAGCGGCTCGCGCAGGTCATGGGAGATGCTGTAGGCGAACTCGTTCAGCCGCTGATTGGTGGACTCCAGCTCCTGATTTTTCGCCTCCAGCGCCTTGGCGCGCTCGCGCACATCATCCTCCAGCGCGGCCCGCCGCCGCTCCAGCTCATAAAAAAGCAGCGTCTGCGGCGCGGTGATGCCGGTGCGGATGAAGGCCCGGAAGACGCAGTAGGTGGAGCCGAGATTGAACAGATGGCCCAGCATGTTGGCCGGGCCGTTGACCTTGGTGTAAAAAATGAACATCAATCCTGCCGCCGTGGTCAGCAGCCAGGCGGCGGCCAGCAGGCGCAGCACATGCCTGTCCATTTTCTCCCGCTTGAGCCAGGTGAGCCAGGCCGCCAGAGCGAAGAGGACAACTGCGCTGATTTCAGCAGTTTTTTTGAAAAGAGTCAAACCCTGCCCTTCAATAAAGCAGTCAGGGAAATGTCCGGTGAAAATCAGCGCCGTGAAGAGTGCTGTCAGCAGCCCCCAGATGGCTGCGGGCAGAAAAGCGTTGATATTCTGCTGCGGGCGGAAAAGACAGAGCGAGGCGGCGACAAAAGCGAAGGCGTGCAGCAGGCGGGCTGTTATCCAAAGCTGGGTGGGCAGATTGGGCAGGGCATCGGGAAAAACGCCCATGCCCTTGTAGGCCAGCATGTGCAGGAGGTTGAGAAAGCCGAGGAACAGCGAGGACACGCCCAGCACGCAGAGATAGCTGTTCCTGAGGAGCCGCCGCGCGCTCCACGTGATGAAAAAAATTCCCCAGAATACCGCGACATGATAAATTTCCGCCAAGCTATGGAAAAGCAGAAAATTGTAAAGGCTGACCCAGCAGAGGCCGGCAAAAGAGGCCAGCAGCGCCGCCAGCACGCAGAACTGCTCATGACGGCTGCCGGCCACGCCCGGCGGCGTTTCCGCGCTCATGGCTGCGGCAGAATGCGGCGGATGCAGGTGATCACCTCGCTGATGTCAAAGGGCTTGGTGACATAGGCCGCCGCGCCCATCTTCAGCGCCTGCCGCTCTGACTCCTCGCGCACCAGCACGGTGAAGATGACCACCGGGATGCCGCGCAGCTCAGGATCAGCCTTGAGCTGCGCCAGCACCTCGAAGCCGTCCTCGCCGGGCATGAAGAAATCGAGCAGAATCAGATCCGGGCGGACAGCTTTGGCCATGCGCAGCCCTTCGCAGCCGTCTCCGGCCAGCGAAGCTGTGTAGCCGTTGCGCGTCAGCACTAACTGCAGCACCCGGCGGTTGGCGAAATCGTCGTCAATCACTAAAATTTTCGGAGACCTTGCATTGAGTTCCGTCATGAGGCATCATTCTCTCAGCGGATTTTTTTGGTTCCGAGGGACCAAACTGCGGCAGCAGAGCAATCCCTCCCTCCATCATACGGCAGCCTGAGAGGAATGGCAACCGGCATCGGCTGCGTCAGCGGACGGGCGCAAGCCAGGTCAGGCCGATGCCGACGCAGAGCAGAACCAGGCCGAAGACCGCCAGCAAAAACACGGTCACGGCGGTCTGGCCGCAGCGTTTGCCAAGCGCGGCGTTTTTTTTCGGCGCGGCGGTTTTCGTGTCGGCGTTGTCGGCAGTCAACTGTGCAGGTCTCCAGTCGGATCATCAGATTGTCAGATTGAACGGGATGAAGCCCGTCCGCCGCGCTTTCAATTAACAAAAAAAAACACTTCTGTCAAACCTGCGGCGCCGGGAAAAGCGCAGCCTGTCTGGCCTGTCAAACCTGCGGCGCCGGGAAAAGCGCAGCCTGTCTGGCTGCCGGGCAACTGGCCAATATCGCTTGAGGACTTCGCCTTGACCTTTGCCGGACGGAAAGGCTATATTGTGCGGAACATCAACTGCCAGGAGAAACGCCATGACCAGCCCGGAAGCCCGCAACGTATGGACCAAACAACTTGTGCAGGAGCACGCCCAGGCCGCCGCCGCCGTGGAGCTGTACACCCTGCCGCTCTATCTCACCGCGATGGCCTCAATCAAAGACCGGCGCAGCGAGGCCGCCCGGATCATCTTCAGCGTGGCGGCGGAGGAGATGCTTCATCTCCAGCTGGCCGCCAACCTCTGCGCCGCGCTGGACGCGCCGCCGAACTTCAGGCCGCCCCGCTACGGCGAGGACGTGCCGCACATCAAGCCCTACGACCCGGAGACTGGCGAGCGGGCCTTTCTCAACGCCTCGCTGGGGCCGCTGGACGACGAGCGGCTGAACATCATGCTCGACATTGAGAACCCGGAGGAGCTGCCGCTCAATCAGGCGGTCGACCATTCCACGCCGCAGCATCCCTACAGCTCCATCGGCGAGATGTACGACGGCCTGATGGTCGGCATCAAGCAAGTCGGCGTGGAGCAGTTCGGCTGGAACACCCGCTGTCAGCAGGCGCGCTGGCCGAAGCAGCAGTTTCCTCAGATCATCGCCAGCTACGCTGACGCGCGCAACGCGGTGCAGGCTGTGACCAATCAGGGCGAGGGCCATATCCTCGGCGAGTTTTTGCAGTCGCCGCCGTGGACGGAGAAGAATTTTCCCATCCCGCCCTATTACCGCCTGATGCACGATCCCAAAGATCCGGAGCCGTATAACGGCTACGCCCATTTCGGCCGTTTTCTCAAACTGAAGAACGAGGCCCTGCCGGAAGTCTTCACCGGCGTGGAACGGCCTGACGACCCGGCGAACAGGCCGCTTCAGCAGAACTTTTTCCAGCTTCTGCTGATGCTGGAGACGCTCTGGGCCAATGGCGGGGTCAATTTCGGCGGCGGCGACGCGCTTTGGGCCGCTGTGCAGGGGGTGATGCAACAGCTGATCGCCAATGCGCGGACCTGCTGGAAGGCTGGAGTGATTCCAAACTGGTTTGAGCTGGCGGCTGTCGGCCAGGAAAACAGGAGGGCGTGAGCAACGGTTCAAGTCAGCTCGCGCATTCGGCTCTGTTCAATGTGGTTTTTAAAAAAAACGCCAGCACCGCCGCAACAGAGCTGAAGACATCCGCCTGCGCCTGCACAGCCACAATCAGCCGCCCGTCCGGGGTGAGGCGCACCGGCTCTGGTTCGGGCTTCTTCCCCTTTGGCAAAGGCTTGGTCGGCTGCTTGGGCCGGAAGCGTTCGACAAAGGCGAGCAGGGTTTCCGGCGCGACTGTGGTCTGCTCGCTGAAGCTGAAGACCAGCCCGACTGGGGCCAGCTCCACCTTGCTGATGCCGAGCTGGCGCAGCTGCTGCTTCAGGCCAAGCAGGGCGAAGAGGTTCTCCGCTTCCGGCGGCAGCGGGCCGAAGCGGTCAATCAGCTCCTCTTTTAGCTCGGCAAGCTGCTCAGGCTGCCCCCCGCTGCCTACGGCGGAGAGACGGCGGTAGAAGCGGTAGCGCAGACTTGTGTCGCGGATGTAGGCATCCGGCAGGAACGAGGCCACCGGCAGCTTGATCTCCGGTTCCGGCAGCGGCTTGACTCGCTCGCCGCCCTGCGCGGCCTGCTGCTTCAGTTCCGCCACAGTCTCTTGCAGCAGCTCCAAGTAGAGATCGTAGCCGACTGCGGCGATGTGGCCGGACTGGGACTCGCCCAGCAGATTGCCGCCGCCGCGCAGCTGGAGATCGTTCATGGCCAGCTTGAAGCCGCTGCCCAGCTCCGAGCAGTCCATCAGGGCGCGAAGCCGCTGCTCGGCCTCGCTGGTCAGCTGCTCCACGTCGGGTACCAGCAGGTAGGCGTAGGACTGCCGCGTTGCCCGGCCCACCCGCCCGCGCAGCTGGTAGATGTCCGCCAAGCCGATGCGGTCGGCCCGGTTGATGAGGATGGTGTTGGCGTTGGCAATGTCGAGGCCCGACTCGACGATGGTCGTGCAGACCAGCACGTCAATCTCATGGCTGATGAAGCTGACCATGATCTCCTCCAGCTCCGGGCCGGGCATCTGGCCATGCGCCACGGCGATGCGGGCGGTGGGGACGAGCTGATGCAGATGCTCGGCCAGCGTGTGGATGGACTGAATGCGGTTGTGGATGAAGAAGACTTGGCCGCCCCGCGCCAGCTCCTGCTGCACCGCCTCGCGGATGACCAAGTCGTCCTTGCGGGCAAGGAAGGTCTTCACGGCCCGGCGATGGCGCGGCGGGCTGGAGATCACGGACAAGTCGCGTATCCCCAGCAAGGACATTTGCAAGGTGCGAGGGATTGGGGTCGCGGTCAGCGTCAGCACATCTATATTGGCGCGGAGCTTCTTCAGCCGCTCCTTGTGCGAAACCCCGAAGCGGTGCTCCTCATCCACAATCAACAGGCCGAGATTGCTGAAAGCAAGGCTGTCTGAAAGCAGCCGGTGCGTGCCGACTATCAGGCTGATCTGGCCGGACTTGAGGCCCTCGGCAATCTGCTTCTGCTCCTTTGTGGTGCGGAAGCGGCTGGTGCAGGCCACCTCAATGTTGAAGCCCGCAAAACGCTCGCGGAAGGTGGCGGTGTGCTGCTCGGCAAGAACCGTGGTCGGCACCAAGACCGCGACCTGAAAGCCGTCCTCAATCGCCTTGCAGGCCGCCCGCACCGCCACTTCTGTCTTGCCGTATCCCACATCGCCGCAGACCAGCCGGTCCATCGGCTTTGCCGCTTGCAGGTCGCGCAGCACATCGTCAATCGCCGCTGCCTGCCCCTCTGTCTCGTCATACGGGAAGGACTCGGTCAGCTCCTTGTATAACACACCGGGCGGCTGAAAGCTGTGGCCCTGCCGCAGCTCGCGTTGGGCGTAGATACCAAGCAATTCCTGCGCCTTCTCCCAGACCGCCTCAGTCACCTTCTTCTTCGCCGTCTGCCAGCGCGAAGAGCCGAGCTTGTCTAATTTGGGCTGCTCGTCGCTGAGGCCCTGATAGCGGCTGACCAAGTGGAGCTGGTCCACCGGCACATAAAGGCGGTCGTTGCCGAGGAACTCCAGCAGGAGGAAGTCACCGCGCTGCCCGGCAAAGTCCATATTGACCAAGCCTAAGAAGCTGGCAAGGCCGTGGTCGCGGTGGACAGCCACGTCGCCTACCGCAATATCCTCCAGCGCGAGCGCGTCCTTCTGCCCGCTGCGGCCCTTTCTGCGGCTGCTCTGCGGGCCAAGCCGCTTCTCGCCGAACAGCTCGGCAGCGGAGAGGATGTGCAGCCCTTCCTCCGGCAGATCAAAGCCCTGCGAGAGCGGATGCTCGACCAAGAGCAGCGTGCCTTTCGGGCACGCGCTCAGGTCAAGCGGCGAGGCTGTCCGGCCCGGCTTGAGGCCGCAGCCAGTCAGCATCTCTTCCAGATGATCCGCCTGCAGGCTGGAGCGGCAGGCAAGGACAGCGGTCTCGCCCGCCCGCAGCCAGCCGGTCAGCCGCTCGGCCAGCGGCGCGACCACGCCGCGCTTCTTGCGCTCCAGTTCGATCTCCTGCCGCAGCGTGCCGTGGCCGCTGTCTTGCTGCGGCTCAGGGCGAAGATCAATGCGCGGACGCTCAAAAATCTGCCGCTCCAGCTCAGTTTGACTGAGGAAGAGGCGTTGCGGCGGCAGGGCGAAACCTTCGGCGGCAGCCTCAGTCCGGTTGTGCTCAATCCGCTCCCAGAGCAGGCTGATTTTCTGGTTGACTGCATCTGGCTCCTGCACTACGCAGACCGCGCCGGGCGGGAGGTAGTCGAACAGAGTCTGCGGCTCCGGGCAGACCAAGGGCAGGAGGAACTCAATGCCGGGAAAGCGGATTTGCTCGCCAAGCTGGCGCAGCGCGTCGGCATTGCTGAAGCCGAAGATCTCGGCGCGGACGGATAGCTCTTGTCGCCATGTCTCGCTGCGCGGAAAGAGGATGTCCGAAGCAGGCAGGATGACAGCCTCGTCCAGCTCTTCCTCGGAACGCTGCGTGAGCGGATCAAAGGCGCGGATAGACTGCACTGTGTCGCCGCAGAAGCTGAGGCGGAGTGCCTTGCCCTCCAGCGCGGGCCGGAACGGCGGCGGAAAGAGGTCAACAATGCCGCCGCGCACAGCCAAGTCGCCCGGCTGCTGCGCCAGCTCGCAGAGTTGATAGCCGTTGCGGATCAGGGCGGCGATCAGGCCGTCACGGTCGCAGCTTTCGCCAGACATGACCAGCTCGCAGCTGCCGCTAAGAAGCGGGCCGGGCAGCACCCGCCGCAGAGCCGCCTCCGCCGAGGCGAGGAGGATGCAGGGCTGGCTGCGCTCATGGAGGAAATGCAGCGCGGCAATGCGGGCCGCAACCGTGGCCGGATCAGGGGCCAAGCGGGCGTAAGGCGGCATCTCAAAGGCCGGATACACCAGCACCGGCGCGGCGGTGAAGAGGCTGATGTCCCGCGCCAACGGCTCGTCCGCCGGGACGATGCAGCAGACGGTCTCCTGCCGCTCCGCCTGCAAGCGGGCGAGGAGCAGGGCGGTGCTGCCGCAGTTCAGGCCAGTGATTTCTCTGTTTTGTCCGATCTTCAGACCGTCGGCGATTTGTTTAAGCATGATGCCAAATACCTACCATGCAGCCCGGCAGAAGTAAACCGGAAATACATGAAACTGTCCCGCGAAGAGTGAAACTCTGGTACAATACGGAGCTGCGCGGCATGATGCGTACTTTGCAGCACTATCTGACACGACGACATGAGACAGACAGCACAACTGACGCGGCGGCGGCTTCTCGCCCTCTGCGCCTGCGACGCGGCGGAGCAGGAGACGCTCGTCCGGCTGGATCAGGCCGCCGCCGCGTTCCGGCAGACAGCGGATGATGCCGACTGGAATCTGCTGCTGCATGAGGCCGAACGGGAGGGCATGGCCCCGCTGCTGCATAAGCACCTCGTCGCCGTCGGCTGGGCCGGCGCGCCGGAGCCGTTCCGCCGCGCCCTGCAAAGCCTGCGCCTGCGGAGCCGTCATGCCTGGAGCCTCCGCAGCAGGGCCGCCGCCGAGATCATCAGCGCCTGCGCGGCAGAGGGCGTAGACCTGCTGGCGGTCAAGGGCATCGCCTTGGCTGGCGCGGTGTACAGCGAGCCGGGCCTGCGTCCGATGCGGGACATTGACCTGCTGCTGCGGCATGAGGACGCGGCCCGCGCCGAAGCGCTGCTGCTGTCACTTGGCTGGCAGCAGGAGGCCGGGCATGACATTCCCCCTGACTACTACCACCTGCCGCCGTTGGTCAAAACAATGGACGGGCTGCCGGTGACTGTGGAGCTGCACCGCAATCTGCTGCCGCTCCACGCCCGCTGCCCGCGCTGGCCGCTGGAAAAATCCTGGCCTTCCTCGCGTCCGATTGCAATCGGCGGCGCGGCCTGCCGCACTTTGTCTTGGGAGGACACGCTCCGCTCAGTGTATCTGCACGGCTTTCAGGCGCCGCTGTCCTACGAGCCGTTCCGCCTGATTCACGTTGCCGATCTGGTCACGCTGGCGGCCAAATTTTTGGACGAAATTGACTGGGAGCAGGCGCGGGCCGAGGAGCCTGTCCTGTCTGCCGCGCTGTCCCGCCTGCATTTTCTCACCCCGCTGCCGGACAGGGTGATCAGCCGTCTTGGACTGGACATCAGCCGGAAACCGGCGGGCATCGGTCTGCCCTACAGCGGCTGGCCTTTGCGCAAGCTGGCGAAAACACGGCGGAGCGGCCTGCTGCGGCTGGCGCTGGACACCATCTGGCCGCCGGAGTGGTGGCTGCAAGTCTATCACGGCCATCTCAGCGGGCTGCCGTACTGGCGGGCGCGCCTGCTGGAGCATCCCCGCATGGTCTGGCGCTGGTTCAAAGACTGCCGCCGCGCCCGTTTGAAAAAATAAAACGCAACAGCCGGGCGCCGTGCTTGAGTGCGGCTTATTGCCTGGAATACTAAAAGCAGCAGCGGGAGCGGCTGCAAGCCGCACAACAGAAAAATGAACCAGTCTCTGCTCGAACTCATCAAAACCCGGCGCAGCATCCGGGAATTCACCGATGAACCAGTGGAGCGCAGCTTGATCGAGCAGATCATCTGCGCAGGCATCTGGGCGCCGTCCGGCCTCAACAACCAGCCATGGCGTTTCGTCATCATCCGCGACAACGACATCCGAGAGCGGCTTGCCGCACTGACGCATTACGCCCATATTGTCAAAACCGCGCCTGCTCTGATTGCCGTTTACCTTGATCAGGAAAAGATGTATGATCGGGTCAAGGATCATCAGGCTGCCGGAGCCTGCATTCAAAACATGCTCTTGGCTGCTCATGCGCTGGGGCTGGGCGCGGTCTGGCTTGGGCAGATTTTGGCCAAAAAAGACCGCGTCAACGAGGTGCTGGGCCTGAGCAGTCAGCACGAGCTGGCCGCCCTGCTCGCTCTTGGCCAGCCCCGCCGCCGGGATCAGCAGTCGCAACGGCAGCCGCTGTCAACCTTTATTTTAAACGAATTCGGAGGAACCGCTCCATGAATCAACGCTGCACCGTCCTGAGCGCCGCCGCCCTGCTTCTCTCTCTGTCCGGCTGCGTCCTGCCCGGCATTTCCATGCGGAATGATTATTCCGCCCTGCCTCCGATCCAGACCTTCGCTGACGACATCCATGACATCATGATGCCTGCGGAAATGGAATGGGACCGCGCCCGCTCGATGACCATCAAGACTGAATCCTTTCATGGCGGAGTCTGGCATTACAGCGGCAAAGTCGAGACCATGTCGCTCAAGGACTACATGCTGAACGCCATGCAGGACTCGAAGTGGAAATTAGTCGGCGAGGCCGCTTCATCAGACATCATGTTTGCCTTTGTCAAGCCGCACAAAACCTGCATGATGGTCATCTCTGAAGGCGATTTCCGCAATCGCACGCATTTGACCCTTTATGTGACCATTGACAAGACCGCTGCGGTCAAGCTCAATCCTTTTGGAGAGCCTGCCACGCCCTTGATTCCGCCGCAAAAGCAGGCCGCGCCGCCGACAGAGCAGCAGGCAGTGCAGCCGCTGGACGATCTCAGCTACTGAGCATGAGCGGCTCGCCGCTGCGCGGCAAAACCATCCTCTTCGGAGTCTGCGGCTCCATCGCCGCCTTCAAGGCCGCAGGCTGGGTGAGCGCGCTGCGGCAGGAAGGGGCGCAGGTGCATGTGGTGCTGACCGCCGCTGCGGCCCGCTTTGTCACGCCGCTCACCTTTGCCGCGCTTTCCGGCAATCCGGCGCATGAGAACATGTTTGCCGCAGGTATGGAGCATATCAGCCTGCCTGCGGCGGCGGACGCAGTGCTGATCGCTCCGGCCACAGCCCAGACCATCGCCCGGCTGGCGCAGGGATTTGCCGACGACCTGCTCTCGGCCTCAGTTCTGGCCTGCTCCGCGCCGGTGCTGATCTGTCCGGCCATGAATGCACGAATGCTGGCTCATCCGGCCACGCAGCGGAATTTAGCTGCGCTGCGTGAATACGGCTATCGGATTGCGGAGCCGGACTGCGGGCGGCTGGCCTGCGGCGAGGAGGGCGCGGGCCGCTTGGTCGAATGGGACACGGCGCGGGAGGCTCTGCTCGGTCTGCTAGCCAAGCAGGATCTGGCGGGCGAGCGGGTGCTGATCACCGCCGGGCCAACCCAAGAGCCGCTCGATCCGGCCCGCTTTCTCAGCAACCGCTCCAGCGGCAAGATGGGCTACGCCTTGGCGCGGACAGCGCGGCGGCGCGGGGCCGAGGTCACGCTGGTGTCCGGCCCGGTCGCCTTGGCTCCGCCGCCTGACATGAACGTGGTTTCGGTGCGCACGGCCTTGGAAATGGCTGAGGCGGTCAGCCGTCACGCTCAGACCGCCTCCATCGTGGTCAAGGCGGCGGCAGTGGCAGATTTCCGCGCCGCCGCCTTCTCCGCTCAGAAAATCAAAAAAACAGCCATTGAGCCGCTGCTGGCCTTGGCGGCAAATCCTGACATCCTCGCCGCCTTGGGCAGCAGACGGCGGACTGATCAGCTGCTGATCGGCTTTGCGGCGGAAAGCGGGGGCCATGAGGCCGAAGGCCGCCGCAAGCTGCTGGCCAAAAACGCTGATCTGATCGTGGTCAACGACATCCTCGGCAGCAGCACCGGCTTTGAGGCCGACACCAATCAAATCACCCTGATCACGCGGGATTCGTCAGAAACCTTGGAGCTGCTCTCCAAGGAGGAGACGGCGGACCGCATCTGGGACAAAGCGCTTTCTCTGCTGCAAGAGAGAAAAGCGGCAGGCGCGGAGACAACAGCATGAAACAGCGCGTCAGCGGCTATTTGGCCAAAATGAAGGGCGTGGAGGGCGCAGGCCATCCGCCGCACGAGAACCTTTTCGAGAATATGTTCTGGTCGTGGCTCGGCGGTTTTCTCGGCATATCTGCCGTGTCTTGGCTGCACTACGGTTTTTTGCCAGAAAAAGAGCTGATTTTGATCATCGGCTCGTTCGGCGCGTCAGCGGTGCTGATCTACGGCGTGGTGAAAAGCCCTTTCGCCCAGCCAAGAAATCTGCTTGGCGGCCACCTGATTTCCGCTGTGATCGGGGTCGCCTCGTACAAGCTCTGCGGCGATGTCATCTGGCTGTCCGCCGCGTTGGCCGTGGCCACAGCGATTGCCGCCATGCACCTGACCAAAACTGTGCATCCGCCCGGCGGCGCGACCGCGTTGATTGCGGTCATCGGCGGCGACAGCATTCATCAGCTTGGCTTTTTTTACGTTGTCGCTCCGGTCGGCCTTGGCGCAGCAATCATGCTGCTCATCGCCCTGCTGGTCAACAATATCCCCGCGAGCCGCCGCTATCCAGAATTTTGGTTTTAAAACATGGAACTGAGCAGATCGGAACAAAAACGCAGAGTCAAGCAGCTGGAGGATCTGGCTGAGGAGCTGGCCGCTCTGCCCGCCGCCGTGCTGGCCGCTCTGCCTGCCGGAGAGGAGCTGCGCGGCCAGCTGCAAGAGGCCGCCGGGCTGAAGCACGACGGCGCGAGAAAGCGGCTGATCAAGCACATCACCAAGCTGCTGCGCGAGGAGGACTCGCCGGAGCCGCTCTACCAGTTTCTGGCCGGGCGCAAAGGCGACGCGCTGCTGCGGAAAAAGCGGCAGCATGAGCTGGAGCATCTGCGCGACGCGCTGATCGAGGAGGCGTTTGCCGCCAAGCAGCGGGCCAAGGAGCGGCAGGAGGACTTCAGCGAAAACTGGCGGTCCCAGCTGGCGGCGGATATCGCGGCCAAGCTGCCCGGCACGGACGCAGGTGAGCTGGCCCGGCTGGCCTTTTTCTTCGCTGTCAGCCGCAATCCCCGCCACAGCCGCGAGCTGTTCCGCATCCTCCGCGCCGCGCAGGAGCAGCTTGGCAGGGCGCATGGCCCTCAGCCCGCGTCGCTTCTGTAGCCATTCGGATTCTTCGACTGCCAGTTCCAGGTGTCCGCGCACATCGCCGCAACATCCCGCTCCGCTTTCCAGCGCAGCTCACGTTGAGCCAGCGAGGGGTCGGCGTAGCAGCAGGCAATGTCGCCGGGCCGCCGTGGGGTGATGCGATAGGGTATCTTCCGGCCAGAGGCTTTCTCAAAAGCCGCGATCAGCTCCAGCACCGAGCAGCCGTGTCCGGTGCCGAGATTGTAGGCCGCCACGCCCGGCTGCTGCGCCAGCTTTTCCAACGCCCGCAGATGGCCGACCGCCAAATCGACCACATGGATGAAGTCGCGCACGCCGGTGCCGTCTGCGGTGGGGTAATCGTTGCCAAAGACCGCGAGCTGCGGCAGCCGTCCCACCGCCACTTGGGCGATGTAGGGCATCAGATTGTTGGGAATGCCATTGGGGTCTTCACCGATTTCGCCGCTCTCATGCGCCCCGACCGGATTGAAATAGCGGAGCAGGGCGATGTTCCATGCCGCATCAGCCCGGTGCAGGTCGCGCAGGATGTCCTCGATCATCGCCTTGGTGCGGGCGTAGGGATTGGTGCAGGTGCCAAGGGGGAAATCCTCGCGAATCGGCACCGATGCTGGATCGCCATACACTGTGGCAGAGGAGCTGAAGACCAGATTTTTCACCCCGTGCCGCTGCATGGCCTGGCAGAGGTTGATGGTGCCGGTGAGGTTGTTGTGATAATACAGCAGCGGCTTCACGGCGGATTCGCCTACTGCCTTGAGACCCGCGAAGTGAATGACCGCCGCCGCGTCCCGGCTCTGGCGGAAGATATCGTCCACCGCCGCCGGATCGGTGAGATCCGCAGGAAAAAAACGCAGTGAGCGGCCTGCCAGCCGTTCGACCCGCCGCAACGCCTCTTGGCAGGAGTTGGACAGGTTGTCAATGACAGTCACTGCATGGCCGCTTTGCAGCAGCTCCAAGCAGGTGTGGGTGCCGATGTAGCCAGCCCCGCCGGTGACGATGATGTGCATCTGTTGCGCTCCTTGACTGCCTTTGCGGCAAGGTTTTATTTATTTTTTATAATTTATTCAATAATGACGACAAAAAAGACACAGCGCAGCCCGGAGCAGGGCGAAAAAGCGATGATCGCAGGCATCTTGGAAGGCAGCCCGGAGGCGGTCGGCGTGGCCGTGATCCGGCTGAACTGCGGCTGCCGCAAAATGGCGGCGGTGAGCTTGGCGGGCGAACCGGCCAGCAAAATCATCATGTACCGCGATCAGGCCGAATCCATCTGCGCCGAGTGCAAGCAGGACAACGGCGACTACATGCGCGTGATTGAGCAGTTCATCAGCTGGAACACGCCGGAGCCGGACGAAAGGACAAAGCGGACGATCAGCGCGAAGGTGCTGGGCACGGCGGAGGAGATGCCGAACTGACTGATTTTTTTTATCCATTGACAATATCCAGCTTGCCATTCGCTAGCCTGTACTTTTCTCCTGTATGCGGACAAACCGCCTCGCCGTCGCCGGTCAACGGCAGGTCAAGCCGCTCGCCGAAGCGGCTCATCCAGCCGATTTGTTTGGCCGGGCAGCCGACCATCAGGGCGAAGTCCGGCACATCCTCTGTCACCACCGCGCCCGCACCGACAAAGGCGTAGCTGCCGACCGTAATGCCGCAAACCACGGTGCAGTTCGCGCCCAGCGTCGCGCCGCGCTTGACCAGCGTCTGCCGGTATTCGTTTTTGCGCGGGAACTCGCAGCGCGGATTATAGACATTGGTGAAGACCATGGACGGACCGCAGAAGACGTAATCCTCCAGCGTCACGCCCTCATAGACTGAGACGTTGTTCTGAATCTTGCAGCCCTTGCCGACTTTCGCTTTCGGGCCGACGACCACATTCTGGCCGATGCTGCATTCCGGGCCGATTTCCGAACCGGCAAGGATGTGGCTGAAATGCCAGATTTTCGTGCCGTGGCCGATGACAGCGGCCTTGTCAACAATCGCGCTTGGATGAGCCTGCCAGTTTTTCTCCTCCGCCTGCTCGACCGCCACTGTCGCCCCGCTTTCCAATGCCTGCTGACAACGGTTCAGCACCTCTTTGAGCACTGCCGGGGATACCAGAGCAGATGGCCGACCATCAAAATGCGGCCCTGCTTTTCCGCCAGCGCGATCAGCTCCGCGCCCTCCGCCTCGCTTAGGCAGAGCGGCTTCTTGACATACACATCTTTGCCAGCCAGCAACGCCTCCCGCGCCAGCAGAGCGTGTGAAACCGCCGGGGTGGCCAAAGCCACGCTACGCACTCATCTTTCCGACGCGCCGCGTTGCACAATCAGCATCGCTGCGACAATCAGCACCAAGCCGGGCAGCACCTGCGCCGGGGGCAGCGGGTGGCCGCAGAGCCATTCAACAAATAGAATGAAGGGCGGATAGAGATAGCTGTAGGCCATGACTCTGGTCGGGCCGAGCCGCAGGGTGCAGTACTGGCTGAGAAAAAAAGTGATGATGGTGCAGAACACAGCTAAATATGCAGTTCCGGCCCAGACCGTCAGCGAGATGTCATGCCACGGCACCTGCGGCAGTCGTGGCCCGGCCAAGAGCAGCAGCCAGCCGCTGCCGGTGACTAAAATCCAGAAGGTCATCACGCTCATCGGCTCGTCGCGGTGGAAGAGCTTGACCAAAGGCGTGTAGAAGGCCATCAGCAGGCAGCTCAGGAAAAAGAGCGGATCGCCGGGATTGAGGTCAAAGGCCAGCAGCCGCTCCATGCTGCCGTGAAAAAGCACCCAGATTGCGCCGACAGTGGCCGGAATCATCGCCAGCAGGCGGCTCCGGCCCAGCCGCTCGCGCAGCAGGACTGCGCTGTACAGCCCGGAAATGCCCGGAACAAGGGTGAAGATCACGCCGGTGTTGAGGGCGGTGGTTGTTCGCAGGGAAAGATACATCAGCCAGAAAAAGCCGGTCAGGGTGAAGCTGATGCAGGCGTAGCCGAAGAGCTGCCGCCAGATAGGCAGGCGCAGGCCGTCCCGCCAGGCGGTCAGCGGCAGGAAGAGCAGAGCGGCCAAGACGAAGCGGAGCAAAGTCAGCACTGCCGGATCCATGCCGTCCGCCACCGCCTTGCTGACTGTGAACGAGGTGGCGATCAGCATCGCGGCCAGCAGCATCAGGGCGTGAATCCGCCAGATTGCGCCCTTCATCGCTCCCACAGCCGCAAGGCCTGCTGATAGACCTGCGACTTCGGCAGATCCAACGCCTCGGCAATCTGCCGTACCGCATCTTTGAGCGAGCTGCCCTGATCGCGGTGCCAGTGGATCAGCTCGTCGAGATTGCCCGGCTTTTCCTCCTGCCGCTCTGCCGCTCCGCTGATGAGCAGCACAAATTCCCCCAGTGCCTTGCCGCTCATCCGCTCCAGCAGCCCGGAGAGCGGCCCGGCCAGATGCTCCTCATGAATCTTGGTCAGCTCGCGGAAGAGCTGGGCCGGGCGGTCGCCGAGCATGTATAGGCAATCCTGCAAAGCTGCCTGAATGCGGTGCGGGGCTTCGTAAAAGACCAACGGGCAGGGCAGGGCCTTGAGCGCGGCCAGCTGCTTGCGCCGCGCGCTTTTTTTCGCTGCAAGAAAGCCGCCGAAGTAAAAGGCGGATTCTGTCAGCCCGGCCACGGACAAGGCCGCTGCCAAGGCAGACGGGCCGGGCACCGGCACCACGGTGATTCCGGCAGCCCGCGCCGCCCGCACCAAGGCCGCGCCTGGATCGGAAAGGCCGGGCGTGCCTGCGTCAGAGACAAAAGCCACTTTCTCGCCCGCCAGCAGCCGCTCAATAAGCTGGACAGCCTTCTGCTGCTCGTTGTCGCGGTGGCAGCTGGTCAATTTCGCGCTGATGTTCAAGTGCGAGAGCAGCTTGCGGGTGTGCCGGGTGTCCTCGCAGGCGATCAGGTCGGCGGCAGCCAGCGTCTCCCGCAGCCGCTGGCTGATGTCGCCGAGATTGCCGATCGGCGTGGCGGCGATGTGCAGAATGCCGGGCTTGGCCGCAGACGCGCTCATGCGGCAAGCTCGTGGTTCGCCGCCAGCAGGCCGCAGGCGGCGGAGATGTCCGCGCCCCGGCTTTTGCGAATGAAGACGGTATAGTGGGCATTCATGAGGATTTGCTGGAAGCGGAGCAGCCGCTCGTAAGGCGGGCTGTGAAAGGGCAGGCCGCCGCCCTCATTCATGGCCAGCAGGTTGATCTTGCAGGGCACCTCGCGCAGCAGGGCGGCCAGCTGGCGGGCATCGGCATCGGAGTCGTTGATGCCCTCGAACAATGTGTATTCAAACATGATCCGCTGCCGCTTCTTGTTGGAATACTGCGTGCAAGCAGCCAGCAGCTCCTCGATGGGCCAGCGGTCATTGACCGGCATCAGGCGGCTGCGGGTCTCGTTGTCCGCCGCATGGAGCGAGACGGCCAGATTGACCGTGGTCTGCCGGCCCAGCTCCAGCATCTGCGGCACCAAACCGCAGGTGGAGACGGTGATTCTGCGGGCGGAGAAATCCAAGCCGCGCTGCTCAGTGAGGATCGAGAGAGCGGCGAGCAGGTTGTCGAAATTGGCCAGCGGCTCGCCCATGCCCATGAAGACGAGATTGGTCAGGTTCTGCTCCGGGCCGGGCAGATGCGCCGCATTGGCCCGCATCCAGTCCTGCGCCGCGCAGATCTGATTGACGATCTCGGCCCGGCTTAAGTTGCGGCGGAAGCCCATCTGGCCGGTCAGGCAAAAGCGGCACTTCATCGCGCAGCCTGCCTGCGAGGAGACGCAGAGCGTGTTGCGGTCTTCCTCCGGGATCAGCACCGACTCAATCAGCAGGCCGTCCTCCAGCCGGAAGCCGAACTTCACCGCTCCGTCCGCTGAAATTTCTGTGATGGGATCAGCGAAGCTGCTCATGAAGGCCTGCTCCGCCAGCAGGGCGCGAAACTCCTTGGCCAGATCGGTCATCTGGCTGAAATCCGCGATGCCGGGCTTGTACAGCCACGGCAGCAGCTGGCGGCCCCGGAAAGCAGGCTGGCCGAGCGAGACCGCGTAGTCCACCAGCTCATCCTGGGTGAGATTCTTCAGGTCGGTTTTTGTGCTGTCTGGGGTCATGTTATTCGCAGTTGGACTCAAGATAGCGGAACAGGCGGCCTTGAATGTTTGCCTGCACCTCGTATTCCCGGCACGGATTGCCAAGACGCACCGGCGCGACGGTGTAAAAAATGCCGCTGCTGCTGCGCCAAGAAATAGGGCCGTGGTAGTTGAGCGCCTGAAGAAACGTCTCTTGGTCGCTGCTGTTCATCGCCTCGCGGATCACCTCTTTGCCGCTGCGCTGCGGACGGGCCGGGCGGCTGGCTTGCGCCGGGCTGCCCGTTGTCGTCCGCGCGCAGGAGAACTGGCAGCGCAGAATTCTGCCGCGCAGCTCGGCCTGCAAGGCGTAGTCCCGGCAGCCGCCGTGCGCCGCCCCGGCGGTGAGAACATAGGAGCCTGTCGGCCCTTTCCACGGCGTGACAGTCCCCTCCGGCTTGGTGGCCGCGTAGCGGAACACGCCAAGATCGGTGCTGTCCATGTGGCTTTTGATCTCCTCGCAGGAGATCTGCCGCGCCGCAGGCGGCAGCTGCGCTCCTTGCTCATGCGCCCGGATCTGCTGATCTATGCCGCTGCCAGCCGACAGTTCCTGCGGGACGGGCGGAGCATCGCTGACCGGAACTGTCGGCGCGGCCTGCCGCACTGCAAAATTTTCCTGAGGAGGAACAGGCGCAGAGGGCGGCGGATCGGCGACCATCGGCATCTGCTGCTGCGCTGGCCCGCTCTGCGGCCATGTCTGCGCCGAAGCTGGCTCCGGCGGCGGCAGCATGGAGGAAATGTCGTCAAATGAGGAGACCAGCTCGCGCACCGAGATGCTCTGCGGCTGCTGACTCAGAGCCGCCGTGTCAGCAGCCGGAGCGAACTGTTCCGAACGGGGCGCGATGTAGCGGTCTTCAATCCCGGAAATGCCTTCCGTGACGATATAAACATGTTCTTGGCCAAAAAGCTGATACCGCGCTTCGGTTTCCTGATGCAGCAGTTCCAACGTTTCAGCCAGCGCCAACCGCCGTGCTGCCTGGTCTTGCTCGGCAGACATGCTTCCTTGCGGCAGGACAGCAGGCCGGGAGCTGACCGTCATGTCTGGCGCGGCAGGCTGCGCCAGCAGCTGCCGGAACGATTCCGCCGCCTGCGGCGCGGCAAGGAAATATGCAAGCAGCGCAGCGAAGCAATAGACCAGAAACAAGGCTCCGGACAGCACCGCCGCGACCTCTTTGGCCGACTCGGCGGGGATGTTCTTTCTGCGGAGTATGCAGCGGGCCGAGCTTCCTGCCGCTGCGGCGGTCAGGCCCAGCGCGAGCAGTGCGTATATAACAACAGTCAAGGATAACACCTATTTTTCAACAGTGTCGAACGTGAGCTGCTCCGCCGTCAGATGCCGGACAAAAGCGGCGAATTTTTCACAACCGTGTCCAGCTCCTGACGGAAGGCCGGATACCGCTTGTACTGCTGATTTCTTTTCAAATCAAGAAAGGCGGCAGCTTGGTTCCGCTGCTCATGCAGGATCAAGCATTCCATATAGCCGCCCAAGGCTTCAGCCCCTCTGGCATAGCCTTTCCGATATTTATTGGAGACGATCTGCTCGGCGCGGGCAACGGAAATATGCTCAACAAATTTAAGCCATTCTTCTTTATGCCACGATGCGACAGAAATTTGCAGCAGACGCTGCCGGATGGCCTCAACGATAAAGGCATTGCTGCTGTAACGGTCGTTGATGTATCTGGTGAAAAGGCTATGAATTGTCTTGGCCTGCGCATGTCCTTGACTCAGGAAGAGCAAAATGCTGACATAAACGGCTCCGGTTGTTCTTTTCTCATCTGACCAGCCAATGGCCGCTTTTTGATCAATTGCCGCATAGCTTTCTTGCAGCCTTCCTAAAAGCAGCATGATTTTGATCTTGAGGAACGAAAAATCCGACGGATTCTTTTGCTTCGGTGCCGCTTCAAGATACGCAAGCACCTTGTTTAATTCCCTCTCGCTGACCTGCTGCGCAGTCGCCTCCCGCAGCAAAGCAGCCAAATTGTCCTCAATCGGCTTGGAAAAGAATTGCTCGCGTCTGCCCTGCAAAATAAGGCTTTTGTCGCCGGTGCGCTCACCGGCCAAGCTCAACTGCGCCGCCGCTTCAGCCCGCAGCGCGTCATGCGGCATGGCGCGCAAAGCCTCGTGCGCCGCTTGGGCCAGCTCCTTCCAAGCCTCATGCGTCCGCAGCTGCTCCAGCCAGAACAGATAGCCGACCGGAGCCTGCTTTTTGCGCACTTCTTCCGCAAGGCCGGACAAACCGTCCAGCCACTGCGCCGCCTCCAGATGCAGAAGAATGCCCCGCCTGCTGACAGCCGCTCTCAGGTTTTTCCGCAACTGCTTGAGAAAATCATTCCATCCGGCCAGTTCTCCGGCCCGCGCGTCAAACACATCCCGGAGCGACGGAAACAGATCTTCGCTGCCGTCAGAGAAATGCTGCCGGTCAACCGCCAATGCCTGCCTCATCCATTTTGCCTTGTCGGCATCAGGGGCGGTCTCATAGACGCAGCGGCAGTATTTGGATAGAGTCTCCCGCCAGTTTATCTCTAATTCCTCATAATCAACAGTGTATTGCAGCTCATCGCCATACAGGATCAGATCTGTCAGCTTTTCATACACCTGTTTGGCGATTTCCAGCTCTCCAGCGAAAAAGAGCTTGTCCGCCTCGGCAATCAGCTGCGTGAAACGCTGCTTCTGCTCTTCAGAAATGCCAGAAAAATCATCATAATAATTATCTTCCTCCCAATACTGCTCCTCGTAATATGAGCCGTCGTCGACGGATTGATGCAAATCAATGACATCTTGCAGCAATTTCTCTGTTCTTGCAAGAATGTTGTCCGCAGACTTGCTGCCGCCTTGCTTTGTTGCGATAACACCAAATTCTTCCAAAAAAGACTTCCGTTCTTCGGCAGGAATTTCTTGCGCTGTCTGACAAAGCAAATCAATCAGTTCAGATTTTTTCAGCGTGGCACAATGCGTCCTGAGCATTTCAAGAAAGGGCTTCAAAGCTATTGCATTTTTTGCCATTTTCATCCTCTGCTGCTGTTCAAAATTTTCTTTTCTGCCAGCTCCCGCGCTTCAGCATCCGCCGCAAGAATTGCCGCCAAATCAAGATCATCGCCCGCAGTAAACCGCGACAGCACCGTTTTGACCACCTTTGCAATATCGGTGAAGCCGATTTTTTTGTCAAGAAAGGCGGCGACCGCGACCTCGTTGGCGGCGTTCAAAACCGCAGGCTTCACCCCGCCTTCTTGCAGCACGGCAAAGGCGAGACCCAGCGCAGGAAAACGCTCGTAATCCGGCTTCTCGAAATTAAGACTGCCGCAGGCGGAAAGACTGAGCCGCGACAGGCCGAGATTAAGCCGTTCAGGATAGGACAGGGCATAGGCGATGGGAATGCGCATGTCAGGAATGCCGAGCTGGGCCATCACCGAGCCGTCAATGTACTCGACCAAGGAATGGACGATGGACTCAGGATGCACCACCACCCGGATTTTCTCCGCCGGGATGTCGAAAAGCCAGCGGGCCTCGATCACCTCCAGCCCTTTGTTCATCATCGTGGCGGAGTCAATCGAAATTTTGCGGCCCATTGACCAGTTGGGATGCGCCAAGGCTTGGGCGGGCGCAGCGCAGGCTAACTGCTCCGGCGAGAAGGTGCGGAACGGCCCGCCGGACGCAGTGAGAATGAGCATGGCCACGTCATCGCGGCGGCCTGCTTCAAGGGCTTGGAAAATCGCGGAATGCTCGGAGTCTATCGGCAGCAGAGAAACCTGATGCTCGCGCGCCGCCTGCATGACGATCCGCCCGGCCATAACCAAGGTTTCTTTGTTCGCCAAGCCGATGTCTTTGCCCGCCTCAATCGCGGCCAAAGTCGGCAAGAGGCCAGCGGCCCCAACCACGGCAGTGATGACCATCTGCGCGGCAGGCACGGTGGCAACCTGAATATTGCCCTCTTCACCCCAGAAAATCTTCTGCCGATATTCGGCAGGCAGCAGCTCGGCCAATCGCGCCGCTGTTTCTTCGTCGGCAACGGAGATGCGCTCCGGCTGAAACTCCAGCACCTGCGCGGCCAGCTCGGTGATGTTTTTCCCAGCCGCCAGCCCGACGATGCGGAAGCGGTCAGGAAAAACCCGCACCACGTTCAGCACATTTTTGCCGATGGAGCCAGTGGAGCCGAGCAGAGCGAGCGTTTTCATGCGAAAAATCCCCACGACAGCAGGGCATAAAGCAGCGGCGCGGCGAAAAGCAGGCTGTCGGCGCGGTCAAGCAGGCCGCCGTGGCCTTTCAACATGGTGCCGGAATCCTTACAGCCAGTGCCGCGTTTGATCACCGATTCGAGCAAATCGCCGACGATGCCGACAGCAGCAAGCAGGAGCGCGGCAACGGCCATTTTCAAGCAGCTCACTTTCGGCAGCAGGAAGCAGCCAAGCAGCACTGCCGCCGCAACTGCCGCCAGCATTCCGCCGATGGCCCCGTTCACGGTTTTTTTCGGGCTGACTGGCGGGCAGAGCTTGCGTTTGCCAAAGGCGCGGCCTGCGTAATAGGCTCCGGTGTCGGAACCAGCTGTGATGACGGTGAGAATCAGCAGCCAGTGGCTGCCGTCGGGTAGGCCGTGCAGCAAGATGATGAAGCCGCAGCAGAGCGAGACGTAGAAGACGGAAAAGCCCGCGTTGAGCAGAAAGGCGAGCGGGTCGGCAAAGGCGGTGTAGAAGAAGATGACCAAGAGGGCGAGGCCGAGCAAGGCGAGATAGCTGCCGGTCAGAACCGCCGCCGGAGTGCCTGCGTAAGCGGCCAGCACCGGGCTAAGGCTGGCGGCGATGGCCAGCACCCGCACCCCGGAGCCGGGTGTTTTCACCGCCATGCGGAAGAACTCGCGCAGGGCCGCCGCCGCGCCGACTGTCATGACAAACCAGAAAATCAGCGGTGGGGCGATGTACAGCAGCAGCACCCACAGCGCGGCCATGAGCAGACCGGGAATGAAGCGGTTCATTTTATTTTGATTCAGCTACAGTTCCACTCTGTATCCAGCGACCATCATCTTGTACCATTGTAAATATGATAAAAGCTCCGTCTTTCATGTTTGCAATATTATCTCGAATCCTCTTGTAGGCCGGTGCATCTTCTGGTATTCCAGTGTAACGATCTGGATTGCTCCGTATAGCTGGAACTTGCGCCTTTAAATATGTAATAAACGCTTCTCTGTCCTCGATAGACAGAGCTTTCCATTGATCTTCTGGAATCCAGATACATGCCTGAACAGAAGGAAATCCGGTTCCCCAGACATCAAGTCTGGCATCCTCTGTTCGAGCGAGAGCTGCTTTATGAATAGCTGCACCACGTGATACTAGTTCTTCTGGATATATCGGAGCTGTCGGTTTTACAGGTTCTTTCTTTACAGAAGAAGTCGATAAAACAGGATTTTGCGAGGTTTGATTGTCGCACGCTGCAAACATACAAATGAAACTACAGGCGACAGCAACAGAAATTAGATGTTTCATAGTTATCCGTTTAGTTTTTAGTTGTTAAACTATCGCAGTAGCACGAGAATTTTTCCTTTTTTAAGGACTTCTCTGGTAAACGAACTGTCCGCTTTAACAAATTCTTCCCATTCGCGCTTAGTATAGACTATTAAGTCCATAGGGACTTTCTCTTTCAAGAGACTAAAATACTTCTTCACCAATGAATAATTTTCACAGCGTTCAGCAAAACTTTTTGGCAACTCATGCTTATTCAACACGACAATCAAGTCTATGTCGCTGTCAGCCCGCGCTGTTCCCTCTGCATAGGAACCAAAGAGAACGGCCCTATATGTCAGGCCCCGTATGATAATATACCAAAAAGGAGCTGGCCGTTGTTCAGAGCTTGGGAACGGATCAGCGGTATTTTATCAGAACATAAACAGCCCGGTTTGTCATCATGAACATCACTCTGCATAAAAGAGCGCGGACAA